>NZ_JAMRYX010000057.1 GCF_024448135.1 Methylocystis suflitae | reverse complement strand
GACAGTGGCGCGGTCGCGCGCGAAAGCTTTGGCGCAGGCCGAAACGCTGGCGCCGAGCGCGACATGGTGGAGATAGACGGCGAGCTGACGGGCCCTCGCGACCGAGGCGCGGGAGCGGCGGGGAGAAAAGAGATCGGCGAAGGGCGCGCCCTGCGCCGCGGCGGCCGCGGCGGCGCTAAGCCCCGGAATATGCGTCGGATCGAGAAACATCGAGGTCTCCAGCTGAGTGGCGCGCAAGCGTAAGCTGGAAAATAATCCTATTCAAGGACAAAATACATACTATTGTATTTCACGTACCCACGAGGCATAAGATGCCCATAATCGGGGCCAAGGCATTCGGCGGGGCCCCGCTTAGCGGGGATCGCTTAGTGCGAGTCGTTTACCTAGACGAAAGCGGACATTCCTCAAATGAGGACGCGGCGATTGTATCAGGCGTTATCCTTGATCCTGATAAACAATGGCTTCTATTGACTAATGAAATAGAAGCTTTGAAGCACAAAGTTCCTGAGCAGTTCCGCGATAATTTTGTTTTTCATGCGACTGATCTTGAGAGCGGCGGCAAGTATAGGCGGGATTGGAGCGATGAAGAAAGATGGACACTGCTCAACGAGCTTTTAGCGTTGCCGCGAAAGCTAAATATACCATTGGTTGCAGGTTTTTTCACAAGCGGTTTGACCGAGATGGCAATTCATTTCGGGAGTCTAAAATTGTGCACGCGATAGCATATATGCTGTGCTTAAGGTCTGCTAACAATTTTATGAATCTTCATTCCCCGGCGAATGAAGTAGCTATGATAGTCGCTGAACAACGTGAAGAAGCTCGAAAAGCGATTGAGGCGGCGCATCGCCTTGCGAGTAAGCCGGATTTGTTGGAACGATGGATGCAAGATGAAGAGCTAAGGAATGGCTTTCCTATTACTAGGATAAAAGCGCCTCCAGCTTTCGCAACAAAGGATGATGAGCCGCTCTTGCAGATTGCAGACGCATGCTCATTCGCTTTCATGCGGTATATCAAGGGCGCGCCTAGGTGCGACGATCGTATGGCAGCGATGCTAGGTAATTTCAAGCATCGCAAGCTAAGACGAAAGCTTAATGAAACTAACTCAATGTTTTTCTCGTGGCAGGAAGATATTTGGATGGAGCTAGAGGGCCGGCTTTTGCCGGCGCAATATTCGCTTTAGCGCCATGTCAAATTCCTTGCCGCTTTCATCAGCACCAAGCTCACGCGCGGCCTGGATGAACCGAGCGGATTGTTCCTCATCCTTTACTGATTTCTTTCGCGCTTTGCGCGGAGCGCCGCCAGCTTTGGGCTTCTTATCCATTGTGCCTCACTATGCACGAGCCGTTTGATAGGTGAGCCGCTTGCCGACGACGGATTTAATGGCGCGCTCTGCGCGATCAATATCATCGCAGCCGAGCTTTGATCGATTGTTATGCCGAAAGTCGAATTCGGCAGGATACCGATGCAGATGCTTTTCTTTGCAATATTGGTAGGTGCCGCGCATGCCCCGCTTGAAAACACTGAAATAACCCTCGGCGCTGTTGGTGTGAACGTCGCCGCGAGCATATTCGCCACGCGAGTGATTGACGGTCTCGCGAGAAATCACGTGGTTGGTCGCATCGGTATAGATGCGGCTTTCATCGGTATGGAGCCGAGTTTCGCGGTGAAGGTTCTCAGCGACGATCTTATTCACGGTAAGCTTGTCGGCATTCTCGACATGGAACGAGCGAACGGAGCCGCCGCGCTCCACAAGCGAAATGATCACGCGCTTGTCGGCAGTGCCGATCTTACCACCTTTGACAGGCTGCGGGACGCGACCGCGCGAGCGCGGAATAGGCTTCTCAGTATTCCACAGGTAGGTTTCATCGGCCTCCACGATACCGCCCGCGCCGCCCATTGGCGAAAGGCCGCCATCGCGCATGGCTTCGCGGATGCGGTGGCTCATAAACCATGCGGTCTTAAGAGTGACGCCCAAGGTGCGGTGAAGCTGATTGGAGCTAATCCCCTTTTTCGAAGAGCACATAAGGAAGATCGCCTGCAACCAAATCCGCATAGGAACGTGGCTCGACTCGAAGATGGTGCCGACCTTCACAGTGAACGGCTTCCGGCACTGGTAGCACTTGTAAACGCCGATCCGGGTGCTCTTGCCCTGCATCTTCGAGATGCGCTCAACGCCGCCGCAGTGAGGGCAAATGGGATTTTTTCCCCAAATTCGCGCCTCAACCCACGCATAGGCGGCTTCTTCGTTATGAAAGTGGGGCGCGTTCAAAACCGACATAACCAAATCTCCTATGCAAAACAACTTAGTTCATAGAAGTGGGTATGTCAAATACAATGTTAGGACAAAATACTTATCCTCATCCGTTCGAGGGAACGCATTCTTGGCGGCATGGAGGATGATCCATGACGCACAGGCCAGTTCACGCCCCGCAAGACGACCGCCCCGCCCGCTTCGCCACAGAGGCTGGCGCGGCGCTCGACGCCGCCCTCGCCGCGGGTCTCAACGCCTATGACCGCACGCGCGCGCTGGCGCGTTTCCATCGCCTGTCGCCTCAGACGATCGCCAGCGAATCGCCCGACGCGGCGCGCGCCGCGCTCAAGGAAATCGAGCGCGCGATGCGCGGCGAACGCGCCCGTCGCGGCCATTGGAGCTATGATCTCAATCGGCATATCAGCCTGCTCGTCGCCCATCGCGCCGAGACCGCGCGGCTTCATCGCCTGTTGAACCGCGCATGAGCGCGGCCGCGCTTCCGCCCACCTGCGCGATGCTTTAAGCTCCGCGCTTTCCGTCAGAGACGCAAAGGCCGGCGATGTATCTGGAGAAAATTCTGGCGCTGCTGGCTGCGGCGCTTGTCGCGGTCGGAGCCGGCATCGGCTTGACCTGGTTGGCCCTCAATCCCGCGCCACGCATGGCCGATGCAGGATCGGGGATCGCGGCGACGGCCGACAAGGGAAGCGCGCGGCAACAGATCGAAACCCTGATCGCCTCGACGCCGGACTATGCGCGCTACTTCGCCCGGCTCCGCGAGACCTTCACGGCCGATTACGAAGCGGCGATCAATGATTTCGCCACCCGCCTCGCGCAGACGAAAGAAGAGCAGAGCGTAGACTATTATCTTTCCGAGGCGGTCCGCCGCATCCGAACCTCGCGCGGCGCCCTCGCGGCGAAGGCCGAGCCTGAGCCGATCGCCCGCGTCTTCGAAAAGCAGCTGGAAGTCCTGCAGGCGGTGGCGCGGGAGGACAAGCGCATGTGCGTCGCCTTCCTCTACGGCGCGACCAATCTCGACTTTCAGCGATTCGCCGCCTCCCGCCGTCAGATCGTCTCGGACATGGCGCTTGCGGGACTCGAGGCGATCGTCAGCGGACAAGCCAAAAAGATCGAGCGGACCGCGCCGACGGAGGCGGACTTTCGCCTGTTGGAGACGGCGCTCGCCGCGCGGGGTCTGAGCAAGGTCGAGATCGACGCGCTGCTCGACGGCAAAATGCCCACGCCGCCGCTCGAAGACGCGCGCATGTGCGGCGCCGGGCAGGCCTATTTTGAAGTGCTGAAAACCCTGCCCGAACCCGCCCGCACGAAAGTCTACGGGCTCGCGCTGGAGCTGATGGCGCGCTCTTAGAGGGCACGCTTTTGGAGCAGGGGAGCGCTTGGCGCGTCAGGGCCCCGCATGCGCCGGACGCGCCGGCGCAGCATCGCTTCCAGGCTCTGCGGGCTTATCCAGCATCTGGCGCAGTTGCGCGACGGCGATCCGGATCAGCGCGTCGCGCGGCCGCGCCGGACCGATCTCGACCGCCGCCATATTGGCCATCACCTTGGCCAGATTTTCGGTCGGCGCGCCGTCCGCGGCGAACAGCGCCAGATCCTCATTCGCGCCGCCGACGACGCCCTGGGCCACGCTGGCCGCGTAAGCGGCGATCCGCGCGAGTTCTCCCGAGCAATTCGAAACGCTAACCGGGGGCGCCCGCGGCGCGGGCGACGGCGGCAGGTCGGCGACAACTGTCCTGGGCGCCGGCTCGATCAGTTCGGCGAGCTTTTCCCGCCGCGCGGGAAGCTCGGAGACGCCGGCCATGATCGAGGGCGCCGGCATGAGGTCGACCGGCTTTGCGAGCGGTCGCCGCGCCGTCTTCAGATTGACCCCGCCGCGCCCATGCGCCGCCAGCCAGCGCGCGCGAAGCGTGTTGTGAATGCCGCGCGGCGCAATG
>NZ_JAMRYX010000056.1 GCF_024448135.1 Methylocystis suflitae | reverse complement strand
GAACCTTACCTGGTCTTGACATCCACGGAAGTTTTCAGAGATGAGAATGTGCCTTCGGGAACCGTGAGACAGGTGCTGCATGGCTGTCGTCAGCTCGTGTTGTGAAATGTTGGGTTAAGTCCCGCAACGAGCGCAACCCTTATCCTTTGTTGCCAGCGGTCCGGCCGGGAACTCAAAGGAGACTGCCAGTGATAAACTGGAGGAAGGTGGGGATGACGTCAAGTCATCATGGCCCTTACGACCAGGGCTACACACGTGCTACAATGGCGCATACAAAGAGAAGCGACCTCGCGAGAGCAAGCGGACCTCATAAAGTGCGTCGTAGTCCGGATTGGAGTCTGCAACTCGACTCCATGAAGTCGGAATCGCTAGTAATCGTGGATCAGAATG
>NZ_JAMRYX010000055.1 GCF_024448135.1 Methylocystis suflitae | reverse complement strand
GGGCGCGAGGACGAGCGAACATTGCGCCGGCGCCCAGCGCTCGACGATAGCGCGCGCGGTGCGCCGCCCATAGTCGACGTAATATCGGCGCAGCAGCAGCGCCGCGACGGCGGCGCCCTCCTCCGCCGATGCGAAGGCGACATGGCCATCGGCGTCGGCGGCGATCTCGCCGCTCCAGCCCGCGCTCTTGATGCACCAGTAATTGTTGAGCTTGATGCAGCGGGCCGGCTCGCCGGCCTCCGCGCCGAACGCCCGGCGGATCGCGGCGACAGGCGCCATCTCCAGCGCCAGCGCGCTTTCGAAGCGCCAATTGTCCACGGCGCGCGTTTGCGGCTGATAGGCGGGGCTTGGCGTCGCAGCGAACGCCGACGAGGGCGCGACGAGCGCCGCCGGCGCCTTGTGCGGCGCGGCTAGGGCCAGCATCGTCAGGAGCGCTTCGATCAGCATGGCCGCTCTTTGCGGGTTTGCGACTGCGCTAGTCGGGGTCTTCCGTCGCCTCGCCCCGTAGAATGCCCGGCGTGACGAAGCGCGCAAGTCGGGCCCCGCCCCTGCCGACGTCGCCCCAATGATCGGTCTCAAAGTCGAGCATCGCCAGCGCCGCCGTTGGGAATTTAGAGCGCATCAGCGCCAAGTCATCGGCCTCGCCCGAGCCGGCGAGCCATGAGGCGAGTTCGGCAAAGCCGGGATTATGGCCGACGGCGAGCAGCGTCGCGACCTTGTCAGGCGTCTGCCGCAAAATCTCGACCAGATGGTCGACGGTCGCAAGATAAATCGTATTCTCGATCAGATGCGTGACATGGCCTGGAAAAGCGTCCAGCACCTGATCGAGGGTCTGCCTGGCGCGACGCGCATCGGAGGCGACGGCGAGGCCCGGCACGATGTCGGCGTCGCGCAGAAACTCGCCCATACGCCGCGCATCCTCCATCCCTCGACGGGTGAGCGGACGCTGGCGGTCGCCGCCGGCCGAATGCCGGTCGGCCTTGCCATGGCGCAGGAGCAGGAGTCGACGCATGCGGCCTCTCTATCACGGCGCCGCCGCGCCGCCACGCGCCGCCCCTCGCTAAACGCCGGCTGCGACGAAACTACGCGCCTCTTTACCCCGAAAGGCGCGGCGTGCAAGCTCTCGCCGTTCGTCTTCCCAAGGTTTTCTAATGCGCAAATCCCTCGCCATCGGCGTCGCGACGTCGCTTTTGCTGATGAGTTTCGCCGCGCCTTCGCCGGGCGCCGGCGAAAAGCCGGTCACGCTCGACAATCTCGTCCTCACGCTCGGCGCGACGACCTATCATATCCCGCACATCGAAATCGAAGGCGCGAGTCTGCCGGCGGGTGAATTGGCGACCTTATTTTTGAGCGGCGACGCCGATGTCGCGGCGCGTCTCGCGCGTATTTCGGCGCGGCGAATCGCCGTGCCGGCGATGTCGAGCGAAAGCCGCGAGGATTCGGGCGTTGCACGCGCCGCCTATCGCAAGCTTGTCTTCGAAAATGTCGTTTCGGGACGCGCCGCGACCGTGCGCGGCGACGGCGGCGAGGAAACAATCGACTCCGCGAAGGGCGGCGTTCAGCGCGTCTCCTGGGGCGCCTCTATCGCCAAGGGCGTCGATCTGGCCGAACTCGCGCGTCTGGCGCTCTCCGCGCGCGGCGACGCCAATGAACCGCTGAAGCCATTGGTCGAGGAGGAAATCGTCGAATCGTCGCGCCTCGAAGACACGAGCGCCAATCTCGTCCTGACGACGGGTCGCTTGAAGATCGAGGGCGTGCGTGGGCGAGCGCTGCGGACTCCCGCCGGCAAACTCGTTGAAAGATTCGAGAAGGTCGATCCGGCAAAACCCGAAAGCGATCCAGCGTTAATGCGCGATGTCCTCGATGCGCTCCAATCCTTCGAGGCGGCGTCGATCGACGTTGACGATGTCGTCGCCGCCGGCAAAGGCGAACCCGCCGGACAGCCCTTCACGGCGAAGATCGCGCGCGCCGGCATGCGCAAAGTGGCGGGCGCCGGCGCCGGCGAGATATTTTTCGACGAGTTTTCGCTCGCCGCGTCGGACGGCGGCCATCTGTCGATCAAGCGATGTGCGCTGAATGAACTGCAGCTGTCTCCGGTTTTAGAAGGCGCCGCCTATCCCAAGCTCGCGCACATAGAGATGCGCGGCGTCGCCGCCGATTTGCCAGATCCCAAGACCAACGAAACGTCGCGCATGAAATTCAGCGTCGAGAATGTAAGCGCGACGTTCGCAAATTTCGTCGAAACGACGCCGACGAAATTCTCGGGCCGGATCGACAATTTCGTCGTCGATCTTTCGGCGCGTGGCGAAACCCAGACGACCGCGCATTTTTTGGCGCTTGGCTATCAGGAGCTCGCGCTCTCCGGACTCGCCGCTGGAGAGTGGCGCGAGAAGACGTCCGAAGCGGCGCTGGAGCCGGTCGCGATCGACGCGAAGAACATGGGCGTGGCGCGACTCTCCGCGCTGTTCGGCAATGTGTCGAGCGCGGCCTTCTCGTCTTCGCCCCTCATCTCCCGCGCGGCGACGCTCGCAACATCGATCAAGTCGATCGACCTGACGCTCGAAGGCGATGGTCTCGTCGATCGCGTGCTCGCGCTTGAAGCCAAGGAGCAGAAGACATCCGTCGACAAGGCGCGCGCCGATTACGCCAAGGCCGCCGCGACGGCGATTACGGCGCTCGGCGGCGGCGGCGCCAACGCCAAGCGAATCGCCGACGCGGTTTCGGCCTATATCGAGAAGCCAAAGCGCCTGCATCTGCGTTTCGTTGCGCCGAAAGGCGTCAACGCGCTTGACGTGTTGGCGCGAAAGCCAAGCGAGATTTTGGAATCTCTTGAGATGGAGGCGAGCGCGGACAGATGATACGCCAGCCGGGGGCTGCTGCTAACCGGCGGTCCGCCAACGTTTACTGCACTGTCGCTGTCACTTCACCGTTTATTGCTTCTATTTTCACTAGAAGTCGCCTGGAACAGATGGCGCCTGGCGCATCTCTATCTTTATCTGATAGTTCCAAAGGATATTTTCTCTTTGACGTCGTCGTTGACCATACGTCGAAAACTTTCACGAGCGGCGTGGCATCCCAGCTCGCGACAATGCGCCAGCGCGCTGCATTGCTCGAATAATCATCATCTTCACCTGGAACTGAAATCTGCTTTTCAGGAAGCGCCCTTCGAATAAATTCGTTCACGTTGGCCTCGGGCGGAACAATGCATATTGTATCCGCAGAGAACAGCTGGTTCAGATTCAAGATTTGGTTTTGACGAGGCGCGGACAAAACGAACTCTGTGGCGTCATGCCCATAGTCATATGGCCATAAATCTTGACTAAGTCGAAAACACGGCAAAATGCCAATAGTCACAAACGATAAAACGACCATAATAAGTACAAAATAGCACACACGTCTTTCAGTTTTGCTGAACATTTCACTGCCGTATTTTTCCTGTCACCGTGCTCTACTTCGGCAGCGGAACTCCTGGCCCTGCCTTCTTCAGAGCTTTGCGCTCATAGACAGAAGAAGTCTGACCAAACGGCAATTCTTCTATAACGTTGAGAGCAGACTTGTTGGCAGTCCTCAGTCCATGAATACCTATGGCAAAGAAAGGGCTATCTGGACTGTTTCCAACTTCGTTGCAACCAGCAGCAGAAACGCTCTTTCTGCGATCTGCTGCCCGATATACACTAATATCGACAATATGATCCATTCTGTCGAACTCCGGTGGTGAGCCTTGCAATGAAAACGTTCTTACCGGCAACTCGGCGTCTATCACAATTCTTATACGAAAAATGAAGTACTTTATTGCACATCTCTCAGTCGTCGGCAAAAATTCTTTTGCTCGATCATAGCTTTGTATGTCTTTGAAGACACAATATTTGGCACCTTCTCCGACGGCGATGTACGCCAAATCCCTCGAATTCGATGCGTCCTTGACCGAGATGACGTTGTTCTCAAGGGTGAACTTCACGTCCGAATATTTGGTCGAGCGCGCCGCGGAAACGCCGGGCGGCGCGGAAAAGCGGTTGAGAATCTGGTAATCCGAACTGCACTCGTAGGAGTCGGGATCGTGACCTCTGTAGTTTTCCCCCGCTCCGGCTGGCGCCGCGCTGCCGACCAGCATCACGGAAAACACAAGCGCGCCGAGGCGCTGCCGACCCCCGGCGGCAGGCGATGATTTGCGCAAACACTTGTTGAAAAGCCTCAAGACAACCTTCCCGCGATTCCGCCGCTAAACGGGGCAGGCATATGCAGTCTCTATGAGAGTAGCCGCGCCGCTTACGCCGTCAAGCCGACCTGCATAAGCAACCAAGGCTCCGATTCCAGGTGAACAAGGCGTCCCTCTCACCGCGTCATGGCCGCGCTTGTCGCGGCCATCCACGCGCCGTCTCCGCACGATGCGTTGCGCGATGTCCCGGCGTGGATGCCCGGCGCAAGGCCGGGCATGACGGCTGAAAGCGAGCTGAAATTAACCCGAGTTCGAAGCCCTGGCGTAAGCAAAGCGGGCGTTTACGCTGGCGACAATCTCTCCCCATCGCCACGGCGCGCGCCACGGCTGCGAGTAACGTCAGCTCCCTCTAAAATTCGGCTCGCGCTTCTCCAAGAACGCGGCGCGCCCTTCCATGTAATCCGCGCTGTCGAAGCAGGCGCTCGTCAGCGCTTCGCACTGCTCATGCGACGACGCGCCGGGCAGGCGCGCGGCGGCGCGGATCGCCGCCTTGGCGGCGCGCAATGTCAAAGGCGCGCCAGCGGCGATCGTTTCAGCGAGCGCATGCGCCGCGCCCTCGAAACTCTCAGTGGCGAAGAGGCGGCTGACGAAGCCGCGCTCCTTGGCTTCGTTCGCGGTGAGACGGCGCGCCGTGTAAAAGAGGTCGAATGCGAGTTGCGGGCCGACCGCGGCCACGACATAGGCCATCGCCGAGGGCGGATAGCCGACGCCAAGCTTCGCCGCCGGAATTGCGAATGTCGCTTGCGCATCGGCGATGCGCAGGTCGCAGGCCGCGGCGATTCCGAATCCGCCGCCCAAGCAGAAGCCCGACACGGCCGCGATCGTCGGTTTGGAAAGATTCGAAATCGCGTCGAACGCCTCGACATTGGCCTGTTCGTACGCGCGCCCGCCTTCGCTTGTCGCGCGCAGGTTGGAGAATTCGCTGATGTCGGCGCCGGCGCAGAACGGCAAACCCGGCGCCCCGCTGATGACGAGGACGCGCGCTTCCTCAGCGGCATCGACGGCGCGCAGCAGCGACGGCAGCGCGCGCCACATCTCGAAGTCGAACGCGTTCCGCTTGGCGGGATTTTCGATGTAGAGGCGCGCCACGCCGAAAGCGACCGTGACGCGCAGCTTGGGAGTCGGAGATATGATCGCCATCGTTCCTCGGAAAGCAAAGTTTCAACGTTGCCGGATCGCTCGCTCGGCGCGCATGTCGACGTGTCGTGGACCACACGTCTTGGACCACACGCGCCCACCACTCTCTAAGCCCACGCACACGCAGAGCGACGAACCGGCCGCCGCGGCAATCGCGACGCAATGTCGCGCCATATGGCCCTCGTCGCGACCTCTTGCCACAGCATTCCACTCCCGGATCAATATTAAGGTCGACGTCGCGCATTTAAAGGAAATCTCCTGCCAGCCGTGGAGCAGCGATGGCGATGGGAACAGACAAATTCGCGTCGCCTGGCGCCCTGCGGCTGACTTTAGCCTTTGCGGTTTTCCTCCACCACACGACCAGTTTCAACCTCGGCATGTCCGCCGTGCTGGTCTTCTTCGTGCTCAGCGGCTACTGGGTCGCGGCGATGTGGAAGAACACCTATTCGAAAACCACGTCGGCCTATTTCACCTATCTCGTTTCGCGCGTGTGGCGCATCGCGCCGGTTTTCGCTCTTTGCTCGGCGATCGCCTGGGCGCTGCTGCTCTGGCGCGGCGACGCGCCCATCGCCTTCGGCGGTCTGATGCATCAGCTCTTCTCCAACATCATGATCCTCGGCTACAGCACGCTGCCGTTCCAGGCGAACATTCCCGGCTGGTCGCTGGATGTGGAATTGCAATTCTATCTTATCGCGCCGGCGATCATTTTTCTCATTTCGAAAAACATCTTTCTCTTGCTGATCTGCCTTGTCGTTTCGGCCGGGGCGCCCTGGCTCGGCGGCTCCGCCACGGTCGCGCCCTTCCTTTTGTTTTTTGGAATCGGCGTCGCGGCGGCGAGCCACGACTTGAAGCCCAATCGCGCCTTCGCCTATCGCGCATTGTTCACGACGCTCGCGACGCTGTTCCTCTGCGCGCTGATCTTCGCCAAGGACATGATGCTCGGCGAAAAGCAGGAGCTGCTCGCCTTCAGCGACAAGATGAATCTCGTCATCGCGGTGATGATGACGCCCTGGGCGCTCTATACGACGCAGCAGGCGAGCGGCGCCAAGGACCGAATGCTGGGCGAGCTCTCCTACATCTTCTATCTACTGCATTGGTCCATCATTGGCGCGCTCAAGACGGGCGAAGGCTCATATCTCGATCGCGCCCTGCTCTGCTCCGAGGCGCTCGTCATCATCTTCGTCGCCTCCTACCTGATCTGGCGGCTGTTCGATCGACCGATCAATAGAGTGCGCGCCTCCTGGGTGCATGGCCGGCTTATGGTCGCGCCCGGCGCAGTCCCCTCGGCGACGCCGGCAAGCGCCGCGCCGGCATTCGCCTAGCGCTTCCCCGATCACATGGAATCATGTGATCGGATCGATCGCGGGGACAAGCGCATCCAGAAATTTGCTTGAGTCCAGTCGCCGGGATATGGGTTCGCCATGTTCCCCGGGGCGCACAAACTGGCGGTTGTTCTGGCCGTCACAAGCGGGCTGACGCTTCTCAGCCTGAAGCGGTCCGATGAGCCGACGCTCTACTGCGCCAATGTGAACGGCGGCGGGGACGCCTACAGGATCCTTGTCATCGGCGAATCCTGGGCCTCGGACGGAAAGATCCTCCCCGAACTGCCGCGCGCCGTCTCAAAAAGACTTGAAGGCCGCGGCGTCCAGGCGTGCAGTCTCGGTTTTGCCGGCCGCAACTCACGGTTGCTCTACGCCGAACTGCGCGAGAAATTCCCCAAATACAAGCTCTACCGCGTGTTCGAGGACAAGAAGCCGGACAAGGTCATCCTGATGAACGGGATCAACGACGCGATACAACACGTCGGCGCATCGGCCTATGTCGAATATACGAAAAAGCTCGTCGAGTATTTTGCCGACGTCGACGACGTCGAACTCATCTCCATACCGCGGGTCAACGAGCGGAATTTCAGGCCGCCGAATCTCTACAGCGCCCTCAAGCGCTCGATATTGGGCTGCTTCTATGATGACTGCGAGCGACAGGTGAATGACCTCTATCGTGTCGCGCTGTGGCGCGACCATCCCGAACTCAACACTCTCGAATATGACGCTTTCATCGATCGCTACGAAGGACACGAGCGGTGTTACACGAGGGACGGCGTCCATCTGACTGACGAATATTTCCACAAATACGGAGCGTTCATCGGCGGCGCGGTTTCGCTCGGAAAGGCCGCGCCGGCCGTGAAATAGCGCCGTCTTGCCCACCTCGCTGCTATAAGCCGCTGATGGACCTCCTCTCTCGCCTGCTCCACCGCGACGGGCTGATGCTGATCATCGACAAGCCCGCGGGCGTCGCCGTCCATCGTGGACCAAAGGGCGGCGCAAGCCTTGAATACGCTTTCGACCAGTTGCGCTTTGGCCTGCCCCGGCCGCCGGCGCTCGCCCACCGACTGGACAAGGATACGTCCGGCTGCCTCGTGCTTGGGCGCCACCGCAAGGCCCTCGAGCGGCTCGGCAGGCTGTTCAAGTCCGGCCGCATTAGCAAGACCTATTGGGCGGTGGTGGAAGGCGCCCCGACGGGCGAGGAAGGCGAAATTGACCTCCCGCTCGGGCGGCTCGACGCCACGCGCGGCTGGTGGATGCGGCCAGATCCGCTTGGACTGCCCGCCAGAACCTCCTGGCGCGTGCTTGGCAGAAGTGTGGACAACGCGTTGACGTTCATCGAATTCACGCCCCACACCGGCCGCACGCATCAGATCCGCGTGCATGCGCAGGCGATGGGGTGGCCCATTCTCGGCGATCCGATCTATGGCTCAGGTCGCCGCGAGGACGCTGCCCCTCTGCATCTTCATGCGCGGGCGGTGAGCGTGCCGATGCAGGACGGGAAGCCGCCCGTGGAAGCTGTCGCCGCGCCGCCCGAACATATGGGCGAGGCGCTCGCCGCATGCGGATGGAACGGCGAAGCGCAACCGTAACACGACGATTGCAAATCGTCGCCGAAACGACCACCATATGAGGGATTTTTGGAGCGACCAATGGCGCCAGCGGCCACGCCTGCGACGACCGAAGCCTCACGCCCGAGGGGCGGCGAGGCCTTCGCGTTGGGCCGCGCGCTGCTCTACGATCTTGCCGATATCGCGCTGACCGCCGCGAAGCGAAGCGGCGCCAGCTACGCCGACGTCAGGATCGGCGAAACCCGGCGCGAATACGCCTTCGCCAAGGACGATCGCCTGGAAAATTTCGACGAGCGCGCGTCGCAAGGCTTTGGCGTGCGCGTATTGCTCGACGGCTGCTGGGGATTTTATGGCGCGCGGCGGCTCGATCCGCAGAGCCTGCGCGATGGCGTCGAGCGCGCGCTGGAGAACGCCCGCGCGGTGAAGCGGATACAGTTCCAGCCGATCGCGCTCGAGCGTTTGCCCGTGCATGAAGCCGAATGGATCATGCCGATGGGCATCGATCCCCTTGCAGTGTCCGCCGGCGAGAAGGCCGACCTGCTGCTTTCGATCATCGCCAGCGCGCGCGATCACGGCGCGGATTTCTGTTCAGCGTCGCTTTCGGCGACCTGCGAAGAGCGATTCTTCGCCAACAGTCTTGGCAGCCGGATTCATCAGACCCGCACGCGCGTCGCGCCAAGCTTTCAGGCGACCGCCGTCGATCGCGCCAGCGGCCGTTTCGCGACGCGCGACTGCCTGGCGCCGGCGCGCGGCGCCGGCTGGGACTATGTCGTCGGCGCCGGCCTGATCGAGGAGGCCGCGCAGGCCGGCGAGGAGGCGCGCGCGAAGCTCGATGCAAAACCCGTAACGCCAGGCGATTGCGACGTTGTGATCGACCCGACGAATCTGTGGCTCACGATTCACGAGACGGTCGGCCATTCGACCGAGCTCGACCGGGTGCTCGGCTGGGAGGCGAATTTCGCCGGAACGAGCTTCGTCAAACCCCATATGCTCAACGAACTGCAGTTCGGCTCCGAATTGATGACGATCGTCGCCGATCGCGCGCAACCCGGCGCGCTCGCCACGATCGGTTACGACGACGACGGCGCCCCCGCCGAAGCCGCCGACTTCGCCATCGTCGAAAAGGGCGTGTTCAGGAATTTCCAGATGGCGCTTGGACAGGCGCATCTCATCGGCCTGTCGCATTCGAACGGCTGCGCCTATGCGGACAGCCCCACGACGTTTCCCATTCAACGCATGCCGAATATTTCGCTTAAGCCCAATCCTCAGAAATGCTCCTTCAGCGATCTCATCAGCGACGTCGAGAACGGCATTTACGTCGTCGGCGCGGGGAGCTGGAGCATCGATCAGCAGCGCGACAACTTCCAGTTCGGCGGACAGCTTTTCTTTGAGATCAAGAACGGCAAGCTCGGCGAACTGCTGCGCGACGGCGCCTATCAGGGCCGCACCACGCAATTTTGGAACTCTCTCGCAGGGCTATGCGACGCGAGCGCCTATCATCTCGACGGCACCTTCACCTGCGGCAAGGCCGAGCCGGTGCAGGTGGCGCCGGTCTCGCACGGCAGCCCCCCGGCGCTCTTTCGCAATGTGCGCGTGCTGAACACGAGCGACGACGCATAGCGCATGTTCCTTTCTTCAGACGACGCAAAGTCGATCGCCGACAAAGTTCTCGCGCGTTCCAAGGCCGACGCCTGCGCCGTGCAGATTCAGGGCGGATTGGATCAAAGTCTGCGCTTCGCGCGCGGCGGCGCGACGACCAATCTTGCGACCGCCGAAGCCACTCTGCGCATTTCCTCGCACATCGGCGGGCGCATCGGCTCCTGCAGCATCTCGCGTTTCGACGACGAGGCGTTGGCCGCCGCCGTGGCGCGCTCGGAAGAGATCGCGCGATTGTTGCCCGTCGACCCCGATTATGTCGCGCCGCTCGGCCCGCAGAATTACGGCTTCTCCGACCGCTATGACGACGCGACCGCCAATCTGCGCCTCGACGCCCTCGCCGACGCGGCGGCGCGCGTCATCGAGGAGGGCGCGCGCATCGGCGTCGACACCTTCGGCTGCGCGACGACAGCCAGGCGATTCGATGCATATGCGACGAGCGCCGGCCTCTTCGCCTATGAGCGGCGCAGCGAAATCGATCTCTCCGCCACGGCGCGCAACCGCGCCGACGCTTGGTCGGGCTGGGCCGGCGCGCATCAATTCTTCGCGGATCGACTCGATGCGGCGGCGATCGCGCGCGTCGCCTGCGCCAAGGGCGCCCATGACGCGACGCCGGTTGATCTCGAACCCGGCGCCTATACCGTCGTTCTCGAGCCGGAGGCGACGACCGAGCTCGCTTTTTGGCTCATCAGAACAATGGAGGCGCGCGCCGCCGACGAGGGGAGAAGCTTCTTCGCGCGTCCTGGCGGCGGAGCGCTTTTGGGCGAGAAGCTCTTTGACGAACAGCTCACGATCCGCGTTGATCCCGCCGACCCGCTGGCGCCGGAAGCGGCCTTCGGCTTCGAGGGCGTGCCGCATCGCGCCCGCGCCTTCGTTGAGAACGGCGTTGTGACGACGCTCTATCGTTCACGCGCCTGGGCGCAAAAGACCGGATCCGAACCAATTCCCTTCGCGCCGAATTTCGTGATGTCGGGCGGCGACGTTTCGCTGGACGACATGATCCGCTCGGTGCGGCGCGGCGTCCTGGTGACGAGGTTTTGGTACACCAATATCGTCGACCGGAAGAGCCTGCTGCTGACCGGCCTCACGCGCGACGGCAATTTTCTCATCGAGAACGGCCGCATCGTCGCGCCGATGCGCAACATGCGCTTCAATCAGCGACTCGGCGAGCTGTTCAGCAACATCAAAGCGCTCGGTCCAACGCGTCGGACCTGGCGCGCGGCGGGCGAAGGCGGCGCGCCGGCGGCGCCGGCGATGCTCGTCGAAGGCTTCAATTTCTCGTCGAAGTCGAGCGGGATATAGAGCGATCAGCGTCGCAGTTGACAAAATCACGGCTGCTCTGAATTATGCTGTTTGCGGAGTTACCTCCCGCGCCGTCCACATTGGCGAAGCCTGACAGGCAAGGATACGTCTTACCATGGCACTCTTCTTTGGCGCCATCGGACCTAGTGGACACGTCTTCGATATGCGCGCCACTGGAGACGGTCATGAGTCGCATCATCTTTCAGAAAATGTCTCGCCCAAAGACTGCGGCAAAGAGAATCTCGATGGCGACCGGATGTTCGCTATCGGCCGCTCAACGAGCCGTCGCTCGCTCTTCAGGGTACAGAGATTGGCATGATTTGGAAACGTCGCTTTCTGGCGGGACGCCCGATTTCGATGTGACGACTACACCTTCTCCTGAAGATCAGACTCATATGAGTGAGCTTCTTGCTCGCGAGCTCAACTTGACAAGCGGCGACGCACTTTATGCTCTCGGCTTCAGTCGACTGTTTGGCCCACAGGACACCAACATCCGTGAACAACTCGAAATCCAAACAAGGCTGTTCAGATTGCGTGAGCTACCGCTTGCTGAGCGTCGTCAAAGGGGCGCAATTGGAAAACTGAAAAGCCCAGGCCGCGATGGCGAGATGGTAATATTAAAGAGCTTCGGCAAACCTACTCTTATTGTCACTCACCAGTCGGG
Organism: Methylocystis suflitae; assembly: GCF_024448135.1. Taxonomy (GTDB): domain Bacteria; phylum Pseudomonadota; class Alphaproteobacteria; order Rhizobiales; family Beijerinckiaceae; genus Methylocystis; species Methylocystis suflitae. The sequence continues at coordinate 4,866 of NZ_JAMRYX010000055.1, read as the reverse complement.
CCGCGCGGCGGCAGCCGACTTCGAGTACGTGACGCCTCGGAATGCCGAGGAACTTTTTATCCCTATGCGTCTCTACCTTGCCTATGGCATTTGGACGGAAGCTGACGATTCTCAAGTGTTGTTTTCTAGAGACTACTGTCCGATGTGGCGCCTTCGGCAAGGCCTTTCGCCTGAGAGAATGAACCCATGGGAAAGAATTACATTTACCAAGCAAGAATGGTTTTGGGAAGGTCGCTTGCCTTGGCGCGATAGAGCAATGCATGAAGCTGAAATTGATAGACTCCGTAAGTTTGGAGTCCGTTTCCTGCCAAAGCTCGTCGACACTCTCCCCCTCGTCGTCTCACGCGATGACCTGGACTTCCGCGAAGCCGTACGAGAATTGGGGCACCTTTATTCACAACTGCCAGCGGCTTGATCGTAAAAGAGATGACGGATGGAGAACCTTTATGTCACTGCATATAGCTAGGCTGTTCTCTTTCGTCTTAATCATCATTATTGCCGCGCCCGCCCTCGCGCTCGACAAGGTGCGCTTCGCCACCGATTGGCGGGCGCAGGCCGAGCACGGCGGCTTCTATCAGGCCGTCGCCGACGGCACATATGCGCGCTACGGACTCGACGTAACCATTCTGCAGGGCGGCCCGCAGCTCAACGCGCGGCTGCTGCTCGCCGCGGGCCGGGTCGACTTCGCGATGGGCGCCAACACCATTCAGATGTTCGAATCGGTGCAGCAGAACGTGCCGGTCGTCACCGTCGCCAGCATGTTTCAGGTCGATCCGGTGATTTTCATGTCGCATCCCGGTGTCGGCCTCGATCGTTTCGAAGATCTGCCGAAGGCGACGGCCTTCATCGCCAGCGACATGCGCGCTTCCGTCTGGCAATGGCTGAAGCAGGCCTATGGCTTCAAAGACCAAAACGCCAAGCCCTATAATTTCAACTCGGCGCCTTTCCTTGCCGACAAGACGTCGATCCAGGAGGGGATTCTCACCTCGGAGCCCTACGCCATCGAGCGCCAAGGCGGCTTTACGCCCAACGTCTTTCTTTTGCATGACTACGGCTATGACAGCTATTCGACGACGATCGAGACGCGCGCCGACACGATCGCCAAAACCCCCGACCTCGTGCAGCGCTTCGTCGACGCCTCGATTGTCGGTTGGTACAATTACCTCTACCGCGATAACGCTCAGGCGAACGCAATGATCAAGCGCGACAATCCGGAGATGACCGACGGCCAGATCGCCTATTCCCTCGCCAAAATGAAGGCGCGCGGGATCGTCGATTCCGGAGACGCGCTGACCCATGGCGTCGGCGTGATCACCGATGCGCGGATGAAGAGCTTTTTCGACAAGATGGCGAAGGCCGGCGTGGTTCCCGCCGACATCGATTACAGGCGCGGCTACACGCTGCGTTTTATCGGCAAGAAGGTCGGCATGGAGCTACGGCCGAAATGACGCTCGGCGCTTCGGCGGTCAGAGAGACGCAAGTGACGGCGCCCGCGCTCGTTGCGCTGCGCGCCGTCGGCAAGACCTTCCCAAGCGGGCTCGTCGCCCTCGCCGACTATGATCTCGACGTGCGCGAAGGCGAGTTCCTGACGCTGCTCGGTCCTTCCGGCTGCGGCAAGTCGACGGTGTTGCGGCTGATCGCGGGGCTGGCGAATCCGACCGCCGGCGCGATCGACTGGAACGCGCCTCAAGTTAAGAACAATATCGGCGTCGTATTCCAGGATGCGACGCTGCTGCCCTGGGCGAGCGTCTTCGACAATGTCTTTCTGCCGCTGCGACTTAAGGGCGTTGCGCGAGAAGCGGCGTCGCCGCGCATCGAAGAGGCGCTCGCGCATGTCGGTCTTCTCAACTTTTCGCGCGCCCTGCCGCGAGAACTCTCCGGCGGGATGCGAATGCGCTGCGCCATCGCCCGCGCCCTGGTGACGCGGCCCACGCTAATGATGATGGACGAACCTTTCGCCGCCCTCGACGAAGTGACGCGCTTCAAACTCAATGACGATCTGCTTGCGCTCAAACGCCGGTTCGGCGCGACGATCGTCTTCGTCACTCATTCGGTCTTCGAAGCCGCCTATCTCTCGACGCGCATCGTGGTGATGTCGCGGCGCGCCGGCAGCATCATCGACGAAATCGAGATCGATCCTGCGATCCCCCGCGACGACGACTATCGGTCGAGCAGGACCTTCGCCGACGTGTGTCGCCGGGCGTCGCGGGCGCTTCGCGTCTCAATCGAAGAGGCGACGCCGTGATTCCGAACCGACCCGCGATCGCGTGGCGCGACATCGGCGTGCCGCTCGCAGTTCTTCTCGCTGCTTTGGCGCTGTGGGAAGCGCTCGTGCGGTGGAAAAACATCCCGCCCTATATTCTCCCGGCGCCGAGCGTCATCCTCGCCAAGCTGATCGAAGACCGTGAACTCCTGTTCTCGTCACTATTGGTGACTCTCGGGGTCACCGTCGAGGCGCTTATCGTCGCCACCGTCTGCGGGGTGGCGCTGGCGCTTCTCATCGCCCAGTCAAAATGGCTGGAGCGCGCGCTGCTGCCCTTCGCCATCACCTTGCAGGTGACGCCGATCATCGCCATTGCGCCTTTGCTGCTCGTGTATCTGCAACCCGGCAATGCGGTGCTGGTCTGCGCTTTTCTGGTCGCCTTCTTTCCGATTCTTTCGAATACGTCGCTCGGACTCGCCTCCGTCGACTTCGGCTTGCGCGATCTTTTTGACCTTTATCGCGCTTCGCCATGGCAGAAGCTGATTTATCTGCGACTGCCCTCGGCGCTGCCGCAATTCCTCGCTGGCTTGCGCATCGGCGGCGGACTGGCGCTCATCGGCGCCATCGTCGCGGAGCTCGCCGCGGGCGCATCCGGTCAGGGGACGGGACTCGCCTATCGCATCGTCGAGGCGGGCTTCCGTCTCGACATCCCGCGCATGTTCGCGGCGCTGGCGCTCATCTCGCTGAGCGGGCTGGCGATCTATGGCGCGCTCGCCGCGCTCTCCTATGTTCTGCTGCGCGGCTGGCACGAAAGCGCGAGAGCGCAAGACGAATGACGCTCATCCGGGACATTCGCGAGTCGGACGCCACGGCGTGGCGCAGGCTCTGGTCAGGCTATAATGAATTTTACGCAACGTGTGTGCCGATCGACGTGACGGAATTGACCTTGCGCCGCCTGCTCGATCCGACCTCCACGATGATTGGACGGATCGCGGAAAGAAACGCGCGCGTCGTCGGCTTCTCGGTCTCCGTGCTGCATGAAAGCAGTTGGACCTCCTCGCCGACGTGTTACCTCGAAGACCTTTTCGTCGATCCGACGGCTCGGGGCGCGGGCTTGGGCCGCGCGCTCGTTCAAGACCTCATCGATCTTGGACGCGCGCGCGGATGGGCGCGCCTCTATTGGCACACGCAAGCCGGCAATGAACGCGCGCGGCGCCTCTATGATTCATTCGTTGAAGCTGACAGTTTCGTTCGCTACCGCGTGACGCTGTAGCGCTCACACGGACGATGCGTTTGGGTGTCATTCCCGACACGCGCGCCGCGCGTGATCGGGAATCCAGAACTTGAATAGCGCTCTGGATTCCCGGTCGGACCTTCGGTCCGCCGGGAATGACATCCCGGCCATGCAAACCAACGAGTCCTACTGCTCGGCGACGCCGCTGATTTCGTCGAGATGATAGACGTCGTCGCGAAAATGCACGAGGCCGTCCGCCGACGCCCAGCCGGTCATATAGACCCACGCCACCGGCACATGCTGCGTCAGCCGCACCTCCTCGCGTTCGCCCGACGCGATTTTTGCGTTGATCTCATCCTTGCTCATCTGCGGGCCGGATTCGCCGTCGAGCAGCCAAGCCGCGAGATCGACGACGCCCTGCACGCGCACGCAGCCATGCGACAGAAAGCGATAGTCATTGGCGAAGAGATTTCGCGACGGCGTGTCATGCATGTAGACGGAGTGGGAATTGGGCATCGAAATGCGGATCGAGCCCAGCGAATTGTTCGCGCCGGAATCCTGCCGCAGCGTATATTGGGCGGCGCGCTCGCTCGCCCAGTTGATCGAGCGCGGATCGACCTCCTCGCCATGGCCGTTCAGCACGCGAATATGCGAGCGCTGGAGATAGGACGGATCCTTCACCATCTTCGGCGCGATCTCGTTCTTGATAATCGAGACCGGAACCGTCCATGTCGGATTGATGTTGACCGCGACGACCTTCGCGTGCAGTTCCGGCGAATGGTGCTCGGGATCGCCGACGATCGCGGCGTAGCGGCGCACGACGCGATCATCTTCCACCGCATCGACCGCCGTCGACGGAATGTTGACGACGATGTAGCGCGGGCCAAAGGCGAAATCGAACGCGGTGAGCCGCTGTGCGGTGGACTCGAGCTGATGGAAGCGGGTCTCCGCCGGCACGTCGAGTTCGCGTAATGTTGCGCCGGCGACGACGCCCGTTTGTTTCAGCCCCAGGCGATACTGAAAGCGCTTCACCGCCGCCGTGAGATCGGCGTCCCACTTCTCTTTCGCCGTGTCGACGATGCTGTCGTCTTCGGCCGCAAGGCGCCGGCGCAGCGCCGCGACCGCAGGTCCCTTCGCGCCGGGTCGAAGGGAGACGCCCACTCTCGGCCATCCGCCGAGATCGACGATCTGCCGATAGCGGTCCGCCGCCTTCGATGTGGTGAAAAATGTTTGAGGCTGCAATGCGGGCGTCGGATCGTCGGAAAGCGCCGTCTCGCGCGGGGGCGCGGGTTTCGGCTTTGGCTTTTTCACGGCGGTCTGCGCGGGCGCTGGATTTGTCGTTTGCGGCGCGGCGGGCGCGGCGCCGACAGGCGGCGCAGACGTCACGGGCGCAGGTTCGGGGGGCGCCGCGGGGGGCGGCGGCGCTATG
>NZ_JAMRYX010000054.1 GCF_024448135.1 Methylocystis suflitae | reverse complement strand
CATGTCGTGTTGCACACATGCACATGTGAGCCGTTACACAAGCTCCCGCTTCCGGCCCTTCGAAGAGCCTTCAATTGTTGAAGGTGATTTCCAGCGCTTCCCGGCCACAGCGACTCACGGTAATGATTCTCGCAGCCGCTAGCCGACGCAGGGCTCGATATTTAGTGTAGCGGCTGACGCCAAGATCCGCCGCCAGGACAGCGTTTGAGACCCTGATTGTTCGTCTGTTGCGTAGCACGCGCTGTCGATAAATATGCAGCGCGACCGCCAGTTCATTTTTGCCGCGCATGATCGGAAACACGCGGTTGAACCACGCCAGCGGGCAGCCAATAAACTTCGCCTTTTTGCGTTCTAGGGCTTCCAGCTCGGCGCCGTCTGGGTCCAGCGGATCCCGGCCGTCGTTGGGCGGGAACAGATCGTCCGGGCCGCCCGTCATAGGCCGCACGCCTTTACTCTGCGACATTTGGGAGGCTCCCCTCGTTCAAGAAAAATTCCGCGCCGTAGCGCGCCAGCAACGCCGCCTCCGCCCGTCCATGATCTCTTTTGCGCTCAAACAGCTCGGCGCGGGCGGGCCACAACCGCAGCGCAAGCGCGCGGGCCTTTTCTTTGTCGGCGCCCAGCCCGAAGCGCTTTTTCCATTTGCAGGGCCAGACCAGCTGCGAAGGAATCGCCAGTGCGCCGATGACGCCCAGCACCGCGCCGTAGCTCGAGCCGAATTTAAAAACGCTCGAGACGCCTTGCTTCGGGCGGGCGGCGGCGCGCTCGACGATAGCGAAGTCGGGCGCCATTTGCCGGATGCGCGCGGCCAGCGTCGCAGCGTCGATCTCGCCAGCGACGACCGGCATGTCTTCCACGGCGATAAGCTCGGGATGCGCAGGGAAGTAGAAGGCGACTGCGCCCGCGAGGCCAGGGTCGACGCCCAGGATGCAGACGCCGGGGGCTTTCGGTCCCGCCTCGCTCGGCTGGCAGGACGAGTCTTCTTCCGGCCCGTAGTACGGCCACAGCTCGAACGCCTCTCTCGAGCTCCCCCCGAGCTCGTCTCCGGCCTTCTCCCGGCCGCACTCCCAACCGTCCTCCCGCAGCGCCGCGGCGGCAAGCCCAAAGACAATCAGCCTGCCGGCGCTGTCGGGATCGTCGAGATCCGGCGCTCGTTTGTAGCGCCGGCAGAATTCGCCGTACACGGTGCTCAACTTTCCCTCCTTTATTAAGCCGCCTGCGCTTCCAGCTTCGCCAGGCGCCGCCTGACTGTCGTCCACATCGCGCTGCCGCGCTTGTCGCGAAAATGTTCGCCGGGTCGCACAATCTGCTTATCAGTCGGCAGCTCATAGCCGCGCAACACAACCGCTGCGGCGTCGCGCATAAGGCGGTCGAGCTCTGTCGACGCCTGCTCGATTTCCCCGGCCGGCGCTTCGGCCATCAGCGCGTCGTGCACCGGCGCCACGACGCTCACGCCGCGCCGCTCCGCCAGAATGCTGGCGACGTGCAGAATCTCAGCGCCAGTGGACTGCATCGGGAAATTGCGGACGGTCCGCGGATTAGTCCCCGGCGGGCAGCGCAGGCGCCAGTCGAATGGCGTCGAGAGCTCCAGATCGAGGCCCGCGCGATCGGCGACGCCGGCCATGAAGTCTTCGAAGCGGTGGAAGCGGGTGCGTAGTCGGGCGAGGATCTCCGCAGCTTCAAACAGCGAGACGCCAGTGCGCAACGCCAGCGACCGCGCGCCGAGCCCATAGGAAATGCCGAGCACGACGGTCTTGAAGAGATCTCTTACGTCGGGGTGGGAATCTCCTGTGGCGTCCCCCGGCGCGAGGCCCAGCTGTTTGGCAATGCCCAAATAAACATCGCCGGTTTCGCAGGCCGCGAGCAGCTCGCCGTCGCCCGCCAGCACGGCGGCGATGCGCACTTCCTGTTGACAGTAGTCGCGGTGCGTCAGGGCCCGTCCTGACGGCGGGGAGATGAGCGAACGCGTCCACTTTGCCGGACCGAAAATATACTTGCTATTACTTGGTTGATTGCGTCCGGTCTTACTGCCGTAGGGGCCAAGCAAAGTCCGATTGCGGCCGTCGGATCCGACCGGGAGCGTATTAAGCCGCAGTTTTGCCAGCGACGCGCGCAGCTCGCGGAGCGGGTTGAGCTCCGGGTAGGGCTGGCACATATCCTCAAAAGTCTCGGCGCATTCGTCGAGTTTGCCGTCGGCGCGCGTCGGCCAGGCAATGCCTCGACGGCGGACGTAGGCTTCGAAGATCCTCGAGCGCCAGTGCGGGCGGCCGTCCTTGCCGACAGCGTAAATGGGCTCGAAGCGCCTTACGCCGCCCTCTTCGATCTCGGCGCCGAAGGGGGCGCCGATGTCTCCAACGATGTCGGCTTCGATATCCCGCCAGCGGTAGCGAATGCGATTGAATAGCGGTAGATCGAGGGGGACGCCGCGCCGTTCCTGGCACGCCGCCGCCCACATGAATTGCGCGCGCATGTGCGCATGAGGCCAGGAACGGACCGTCGGAACGATAGACGGAAAGAGGCGGGCCAGGGCGTCAACGTCGTCGCGGCAGTAGGCAAGAATGTCGCGACGCTCCTGCCGGCTGAACGGCGGGCCCTGCACGATTCGCTCGCGCATATCTCGCTTATGCGCCAGGTCGACGCCGTTGTCGCCGAAGTAGCGCAGCGCGCCGGGCAGCGAGTAAAAGCCTTTTTCGCGCTCGCCGCTCTTTACGCGAGCGTCATTGGTCAGGTGGCGGAACTCGACGTAAGGGTCGGCGGCGCGCGCCGGCTGGCCCCAGCCCAGCGCCAGGTGCGCACCGAACTCGGCAGTGAGCATGTAGCCAACAAGCAGGGCGTCGCCGCCGAGACTGTACGGCGGGAACGGCCCAAACCCGTCTTGCCACAACTCGACGTAACGGCCGCTGCGCATCTCGAAGGCGACAAGACACAGAGGCGAGATCTGGTCGCCCTCACGCCCGCCGTTCGCTAGTCCTGCGCCTGGGTAGTATTCGAAATCGACGCACCAAATCTCGCGGAACGGCAGATGGCGCCAATCGCTATAGGTCACCGCCGCCACCCGCCGGATCGTTCGCCGCGCCGAACAGCTCCCGGTAAATCGGGTGGGTTTCGTCGCGGATAATGCCGTGTTCGCCGAATGCGAGACGCACCAGCTCTTCAAACGACGGCAATTTGCTCCAGTCGGGATCCGGCGCGTAACCTTTTTGCGCCTCGCGGGTCTTATAGGAGCGCGCGGCCCATACAAGTTTCAACCAGGCGTCGATGGCGCGCTTGGCCGCCTCGCGCGCCGTGCTCCACGCTTCGTTGTCGCGCTCGCTCTCGCGCGGGTGACTTATCGGCCACAAGCGCGGCGCTCCGGCGCGGTTGACAACTGTCACCAGGGTGCACGGCCGCGCCTCCTCGATGCGGCCCTGCATCGCGGGAGCGATGATGTAATACTGCGCATCAATGACGCCCTCGGGTTTGTGCGTGTAAATTTCGGTTCGGCGGCGATAGAGCGGATCCGGGTGCGTTCGGAAGAAGTCTCGCGGCTTGTCGACCGGCACACTGTGAATGTGCGTCTCGGTAATGCCGTCGCCGAGCTTCGGGTCGAGGAACAGCGCCTCGATATCGGCTGCGTCGGCGACGGCTTTCGGGGCCTTCTCTCGAGGCGCGGTAGGGGCCTCGGCTTGCTGCGCATGCGCGCTAGTTTCTGTGGTAGATTCAAGCGGCTCAGCTTTGGCGGTCATAACCGGCTCCAGGGTTGGCAGAGAAGAGGGAAAGCGTGGCGGCGCTGCAACGTCGCCGCGCTTTGTGTCGGCTCACCAAGGAATGGAATCGTTGAGCTCTTCGCCCAGCGACGGCTTTTCGGCCTGCGCTTCGATCTGCTCTGGCGGCGCGTTCTGCGCCGCGAGCGCTTCGGCGCGCCTGTCATAGCGCCAGTCGAGAACGCTAAGGACAGGTTTGGGTTTTGGCCCGAAACGTGTGCGCATCCTCCCAACGTCCAAGCGAATGAGCGGCAGTGCGCCAGGATGGCCGGCGCTGCGGACGAAGGCGATGGCGCGGGACAGCTCCTCGACCGCGTCCCGACCGCCCCACGACGACGTGGTGAAAGTAAAGGCTTGCGCGGTCTTGGGATCGATTAACTGCACCAGACGCGTGTCTCGCCATGGATCCGACGGCCTACCGTCGAGCCCTAATTCCCATTCGCTCTCGTCGTCATGGCCGAGTTCAACGCGCTCGGGATGACGCTCACCGGGCTTAGTAACCAACGTCTCTGCGGGGCGCCCGTCGAGCCAGCGAACCCAACAGACGGTGACGTGAACGGGAATAAATTCGCGCCCGTTCATTACCGCTTCACCACTGCGGTATTCACCGTTTACGAATTTCAAAAAGTCGCCGTAAGTCTGCCCGTCGCGCTGGGGCACGCCGCCCCAGCCGTCAGGCGCATCGAACGGCGTCGGCTGCATTGCCGCGACGACGGCAGTAGTTGAAGTTTCAGGTTCAGTCTTCGGTACTGGACGTTTTGACATTTCACGTACTCCACTACTCATTCACTTCACGAGCGCTCGGGGCAACCCGAGCTGATGTTTTGGGCGTCACTCCACCCCCTTCTTCGCGAGATCACCCGCGTCACGCTCCAGCGCAGCGCCGCCCAGCGGCAACAAACAAAAATCCGGATTTTTGAGGCTTTGCGCCGCCTCGCGCACAATCGGACCAGTCGGATCTATGCCCTGCTCTTGAAGGCGGCGCGCGAGGAAGGCTTTGCGGACAAGATCGGCGGTAGCGGCTTTTGCCGCGCAGTTCGACGCACTGACGATCTCGAGCGCTTGGGCTTCGTCGAGCAGATAGGCGCCAACCTGCCGCGGCAGCGGGCCATATGTCTCGAGGCGCATGCGTCGGCGCGAGATGAGCTCGCGGAGCTTGCGAATATCGACGCCGAGGATGAAGCTAAGGTTGAGATCCTTGAGGCGCAGCGCGCCGTAGATGCTGAGCAACGCGGCCGCGACGCCGGGCCAGTCCGGCGCTCCATTGACGGCGCTCATTGGTGCGCCTCCAGGAAGGCCCCCAGCAAATTCTCGACACTGGCGCGAGCCGGGGCTAGCGCCTCTTCGATATTGACGCAGTTCAACGCCGGCTCGCCCTGCAACGCTGCAAGGATCGCACCGAAAATGTCGGCGACGACTTCGTCGACAGGGGTGGGCGCGGCGCGGCTCATTGCTTGGCCTCCTCACCGCAGAAGACGTCCATCGCGTGATCGACCGCGTCGTCGACGCTGATCGTGTCCGCCAGATATCTGCGGACAAGCCGCTCAGCTGGCGCGAGCGCATCGCGCAGTAAAGCGTCGAGCTCACTGTGGCGCAGCGCGCTGAAGCGCGGATCGCGGCGCAAAGCTTGGGCGACTAGCGCGAAAACCTTCTCAACGATCTCGTGACACTCGTCGCCGAAGCCTGCCTCAAACTTCAACGCCTCGCGCAGGCGAGCGCGCAAATCGGCGGCTTGCGTATTGGCGTCGGTTGTCCTAAGTGTTTCCATGTCTCTCTCCTGTTGCGGGGTGAGCAGTTCGCCGCGCCGGGCGTTGTGAAGGTCTCCCGGCGCGGCCCTCTTTCCCGAAATTCGACAAAGTTCTTCCGTCGGCGCACGCGATGCGCGCCGTTGCTGCTCTTTCGTTGTGTCGGGTTGTGCGCTTAGGCGGGAGCGGCTTCGCGCGTTTCGGCCTTTTCACCCGGCGGCGCCTTGCGGCGTTCAGCGATGAATCGCTCTAGGTCATCGTCATCGATGCCGCGACGACGCGGACCGAGGTGAATGACAGCTGGGCCGATTCCCAATTCAATCCACCTCTGCAAAGTGCGGTAGGACACGCCGAGGACCTCGGCGCACTCACGCACTGGCCGGATGCGCTTCGGATGTTTCTTGTGACGGGCAGGCGAGAACTCTAAAGACATGCAATGCGCGTCCTTTGGTGAACTTGACGCGCAAAAAACTGCCACACAAAAAATCCGCCGCAAAAATACGCCAAATCCGCCGACGCATTTTTCGGCGGGTTTTTTAACGTGCTGAAATTGCGTGGTTTGCGGCAAAATTCCGCCGTGCGGCGGATTTGGCGGATTTATCCGACCGATGATTGGCGTCCTCTCCGCCGTTTTGGCCAGGCAAATTTACGGAATCGGTTGCGCGTGATTCGCGCTTGAAAATGCGTCTCGGCCGCGTCGCGCGCCTCGTCCTCGTTACAGGGCGCTAGCGTGTTCAAAAACGCTTCAAGCTCAGCGTCGCGCGCTTCCGGCAAATCGCGCCATGAGTCGCGCGCTTCTACCTCTTCGACGATCGCAGTTGGCTTGATCTCGGCGCCAGTCTGCACCGTCTCGACAATTCGCAAGCCATGAATCTCGATAACTGGATCGCCGCCTCGCGCGAAGTTGGCGCGCGGCTGAAACTCCCACGCGCCCCGGCGCCACACGTCCGCGGGAATTGTGATTTTAGGGTTGTGTAAGCCGTCAATATGGCCGGTCGCGGCGACGCAACCTTCACGCTGCAACTGGTCTAATAGACCTTCAGAAACGCGCGCCTCAAATTCTCGGCGCCTCTGCACTGCGGCAGCGATCTTTTCTTGCCAGACGGCAATCTCTTCGTTGACCGGCTTCGCCGCGGTTTGATCGGTGAGCAGGTTCGAATGGTCTTGAACCGCGGCCTCTCGCTTCGATCGGTTTTCGGGCGTCTCATAGCGAGATAGCGCCTCGCCCAATAAGAATGTCTCGTCGGCCATCGCGTGCATCCGCGAGCATCAAATTGGGTGCTGAGAAATCGAGCGATGCACTCTCGACTTGTTGCCTGGCCGGGCTATCTCAGCGCGGTTGATTTTAGCTCTTTCGCGCGAGCGCAACCACATTGTTGGACGGCGTTCGTCTCTCAACGATCGCCATCACGTGCGCCGCCCAAGCTTCAAGTGCGGCCCGTTTTTCCTCGGCCCAATCGTGACGCTG
>NZ_JAMRYX010000053.1 GCF_024448135.1 Methylocystis suflitae | reverse complement strand
GGCGGGTGGGGCTGGCGACGCCCGTGGGCGCGTTCTTACTGGCCGTGGTATGGCGCGGGCCTGATCGGAGCGGGATACGGTGTGGGTTGGGGTTCGCCCTATTATTCCAACATCGGCTACGGCGGCTGCTATCAGCTTTGCAACGTGTGGACCAATTGGGGCTGGCGGCCCCAGTGGGTGAACGTCTGTCAGAGCGGCTGGGGCGGCTGGTGAGGCGACTGGGGCTGGTAAACCGATCGCTTCGCATCAGCCTTTTGAGACATGAACGCCCTTCCGATTTCGGCAGGCGTTCATGCGCCGAGGGAGGAGCTGGAGTGTCTAAGACGATCACAGCGGCGGCCGCGACCGGCGCTCTGCTCTTTGGCGTGATGGCCCATTCCGGCGCCTCCCAGGCGCAGCGATGGGACGGATGGCATGGCTTCGGCTGGGGCGGCGGCGGCTTCAATGGCGCGATACTGCCCGGCGTCGGCTGGGCCGGCCGTTGGGGCGGTCGGGGCGGCTGGGGCCGGCCCGTAGGCTGGGGCCAGCCTTGGGGCTGGAGCTATTACCGCACAGACCTCCCCGCCTATTCGCCCGGATACGGCGCGGGATATGGTTGGGGCTGGCCCAGCTACGCCAACGCCGGCTATGGCGACTGCTATCAGCTCCGCAGGGTGTGGACCCATTGGGGCTGGCGACGCCAATGGATGAACGTCTGCCCGGGTTGGGGCTGGTAACACGCGGCGGCCTGCTTAAGCGCCCTTCCGATTTTCCGGGAGGGCGTTTTGTATTGGCGCCTCGCCGGCCGCCCGGATCGGTTGCGGCGACGCTGATAATGGCTAGATTGCGGGCGTCGTCACTCGCGAGGCCACCTCATGCCGCAGCATGCGCGCGTCATCATTATTGGGTCCGGCCCAGCCGGCTATACGGCGGCGATCTACGCCGCGCGTGCGCTGCTCGAGCCGATGCTTATCGCCGGCTTCGATCAGGGCGGCCAGCTCATGATCACCACCGAGGTCGAGAATTACCCGGGCTTCGCCGAGCCGATCCAAGGCCCCTGGCTCATGGAGCAGATGCGCCTGCAGGCCGAACATGTCGGCACGAAGCTCGTCTCCGATCATATCGTCGAGGCGCATCTCGACGAGCGGCCGTTCAGGCTCACTGGAGATTCGGGCAAGTCCTACACTTGCGACTCGCTCATCGTCGCGACGGGCGCCAAGGCGAAGTGGCTCGGTCTGCCGAGCGAGGAAAAGTTCAAAGGCTTCGGCGTCTCCGCCTGCGCAACCTGCGACGGATTTTTCTTTCGCGGCAAGAGAGTGCTTGTCGTCGGCGGCGGCAACAGCGCGGTCGAAGAGGCGCTGTATCTTTCCAATCTCGCGTCGCATGTGACGATCATCCACCGCCGCGACGAATTCCGCAGCGAGCGCGTATTGGTGAAGCGTCTGCTCGCGCAGGAAAACGTCTCGATTCTCTTCAATCACGTCATCGACGAGATTGTCGGCGACGAGAACCCGCTGAGCGTCACCGGCGCGCGCGTCAAGAATGTCGCAACCGGCGCGATCCACACGCTTGAGGCGGATGGCGTCTTCGTCGCCATCGGCCATTCGCCGGCGTCGGAACTCTTCCGCGGCCAGTTGACGATCAAACCGTCCGGCTACATCGCCGTCGAGCCCGGATCGACGCGCACCAGCATGCCGGGCGTCTACGCCGCCGGCGACGTCGCCGACGAGGTCTATCGTCAGGCCGTCACCGCGGCGGGCCTCGGCTGCATGGCGGCGCTGGAAGTCGAGAAGTTTCTGCTCGATGCGCCGAAGTCGGCGGTCAAGGAAATCGCCTGAGAGAGTTCCCTCCCCCCGCTTGCGGCGGGGATGAATCACGAGGTTTTGCGCAATCTCGAAAGCGTTGTGGACACGATCTGCGCAGCGCTCTACCAAACGATAGAGCCCCCCACCCCTAACCCCTCCCCGCCGCAGGCGGGGCGAGGGGAATAGACTGCGCGAATGTCCGATCTCCTTCTCGAACTTTTCTCCGAAGAAATTCCGGCGCGCATGCAGCGGCAGGCGGCTGACGACCTCAAGCGGCTCGTCACCAATGCGCTCGTCGATCGCGGCCTGACTTACGAAGGCGCCGCCGCCTATGCGACGCCGCGCCGTCTCGCGCTGCAAGTGGTGGGCCTGCCGTCGCGCCAGCCGGATCTGCGCGAAGAGCGCAGAGGCCCGCGCGTCGGCGCGCCCGAGGCGGCGGTCGCCGGATTTCTAAAAAGCGCCGGCCTCGCCTCGCTCGATCAGGCGAGGATCGAGAAGGACAAGAAGGGCGCTGAATTTTATCTCGCGGTCATCGAACGCGCGGGCGCCGAAACCATCGACGTGCTCGCCGAGATTCTGCCGGCGATCATCAAGAACTTTCCTTGGCCGAAATCGATGCGCTGGGGCGCGGCGTCCGAGCGCGGAGATTCGCTGCGCTGGGTGCGGCCGCTCCATTCCATTGTCGCGACCTTCGGACCGGAGACGGAATCTCCCGAAATCGTCCGCTTCGAAGTCGACGGAATCGCGTCTGGCAATGTGACCCACGGCCATCGCTTCCTGGCGCCGCAGCCCATTCGCGTGAAACGCTTCGAGGATTATGCGCTCTCGCTCGAGCGCGCCAAGGTCGTCATCGATCCGGCGCGCCGGCGCGACATCATTCTGCATGACGCAAAGGATCTCGCCTTCGCGCAAGGGCTGGAGCTTGTCGAAGACGCGGGCCTGCTCGAAGAGGTCGCGGGCCTCGTCGAATGGCCGGTGACGCTGATGGGCGCCTTCGACGAGAGTTTCCTCTCCATTCCGCCGGAAGTCATTCGGGCGACGATCCGCGTGAATCAGAAATGTTTCGTGCTGAAGCGACCTCGTGCTTCGAGGCTCGCTTCGCTCGCGCCTCAGCATGAGGTCGCGGAGGCTGCCAGTCGCCCTCATCCTGAGGCGCCGGCGCAGCCGGCCTCGAAGGACGAGGGCGAACTGACCAATCGCTTCATCCTCGTCTCGAACATAGAAGCCTCCGACGGCGGGGCGACGGTCGTCGGCGGCAATGAGCGCGTCATCGCCGCGCGTCTCTCGGACGCGAAGTTCTTCTACGAGACCGATCTCAAGACGAGGCTCGAAGAGCGTCTGCCGAAGCTCGACGCTATCGTCTTTCACGAAAAGCTCGGGACGCAGGACGATCGCGTGAAGCGCATCGCGGCGTTGGCGACAGAACTTGCGCCGATCGTCGACGCCGATCCTGAGAGAGCCGAGCGCGCGGCGACGCTCTGCAAGGCCGATCTCGTTTCCGAGATGGTCGGCGAGTTTCCTGAATTGCAGGGGCTGATGGGCCGCTATTACGCAAGCGCGCAAGGCGAAGACGCCAGCGTCGCCGCGGCGATCGAGGAACATTACAAGCCGCAGGGGCCGAACGACCGCATTCCGACCGATCCCGTGTCGATCGCTGTGGCGCTTGCCGAAAAGCTCGACACGCTCGTCGGCTTCTGGGCCATCGACGAAAAGCCGACGGGCAGCAAGGACCCTTACGCGTTGCGCAGGGCGGCGTTGGGCGTCATCAGGATCGTGCTGGAGAACGAGCGGCGACTCGAATTAATCCCCATCCTGGGAAGTCATACTGCGCGCGTTCACATCGACATCCATTTTGAGAAGCTGAAGGGACAGATTCGCATTGCAAATGAGATGCCTAAGGCGGGCTTTTCGATGGAACAAAAGGAGCGGCTTGTCCAAGAATTACTCTCTTCAGCCGATCCGGAAAGAGCTGCAGAATTTCTAGACGCACGCGTTCCGGGTGCGTGGCAGGAGAGCTTCGACCTCCTCGAATTTTTCATCGATCGCCTGAAGGTCTACTTGCGCGACAAGGGGGCGCGACACGATCTGATAGATGCGGCGCTTGGCGCCGTCGCTTTCGCCGACTCCGATGAGGAGCAAGCGACAGGCGCGCCGCTACAGGACGATCTGCTCATGATCACGCGCAAAGTCGAGGCGCTCGACACATTCCTTGCAACCGACGACGGCAGGAATCTGCTCGCCGGCTACAAGCGCGCCAGCAACATCCTGAAAGCCGAGGAGAAGAAGGACGGGCCGGACGCCTATGCGCGTCGCCACGCGCCGAACCTGCGCATCGAGCCGCAAGAGCATAAGCTCGCCGCGGCGATCGCCCGTGCGCGCGAAGAGACCGCCGAACATCTTTCGAAGGAAGATTTCGCCGGCGCCATGCGCGCGCTGTCAAAACTTCGCGAACCGGTCGACGTCTTCTTCGACGATGTGACGGTCAACGCCGACAACGCCGATCTGCGGTTGAACCGGTTGCGCCTCCTCGCCGAGCTGCGCCGCGTGATGATAGGCGTCGCCGATTTCGGCAAGATCGCGGGAGAGACGGGGACGGCGTGAAATATTTCCTCATCCTGAGGAGCAAGCGAAGCTTGCGTCTCGAAGGACGAGGAAATCAGGGACGTTCTTGAAATTCGCCCTCGTCCTTCGAGACGCGCCTTTCAGGCGCTCCTCAGGATGAGGGCGAATACTTACGCCCCATTTCCGGTGAAATTACGCGGCGCGGGCGAGATGATCTTCGCCGAACCGCCGCCGATCTCGAGCACCGATAATCCGCGTTCATTGCCGCCGTCCGGCTTGAAGCGGAAGACGCCGTCGGCGCCGTTGAAGCCGGAAGGATTGGTCAGCACGCTTTCCGAATAGCGCTGCGATCCTTGCGAGCGCGACAGCGCGATAGCGAGCGACACGGCGTCATAGGCGAGCGTCGCGACGCGCGCCGGGTCGGACCCGTATTTGGCCTTGTAGCGCTGCGCGAAAGCGTTGAAGCCGGCGTTCTCCGGCGCCGTGAACCAGGCGCCCTGCAGCGCCGGCAGGCTCAGCGTGCGCGCGTCGTTCCACAGGCCCGTGCCGAAAATCTGCACCTTCTTGGAGTCGATGCCATTCGCCACGAGCTCCTTGGACACCGCCTGCATCGCCTCGGCCTGCTCGGGAATGAACAGCGCGTCGAACTGATCGCGCGCGGCGGCCAAACGTTTCACGGAATCGCCGGGCGCGCCGGGCTTGTAGCGCTCGATGACCGGCACGCGAATCCCGTAAGTCGCGGCGCTCTGCTGGAACTGCGCCATGGCCAGCGTGCCGTAGTCGTTTTCGGGCACCAGCGCCGCAATCGATTTCTTGCCGTGCTGCGACGCGTAGCTGACGCCGCGGTCGACATAGCCCTCCACCGGGAAGGACAGCAGATAGCTGCCGCGGCCCGCGGCCGAGGAGTCCGTCGAAAAGGCGATCATCGGCTTGTTGGCGGAACGCGCGACGCGGCTGGCCTCCTTGACGCCGGCGCCGAACACCGGACCCAGGACGACCTCGGCGCCCTCGTTGATCGCCGCCTGCGTCGCCGCGGCGGCGCCGGACGGCGTCGAGCGATCGTCCTTGACGAGGATCGTCACGTCATTGGCGCCGCTGTCTGCATAGGCGAGCTTTGCGGCGTTGAGCAGCGACGCGCCGACGGAGGAAGGACCTGAAGGGCCCGTCAGCGGCACGATCAGCGCGATTTTCACCGCGCCTGTTCCTATCGTCTCGCTTTCTGCGGGGGCGATCTGGGTCGCGCCGCTGAGCTTTAGATCACGCACGCCAGGCGCCCACGGCCCGCTCGTGGGACTGCAGGCGGCGAGCGTGGCCGCAAGGCCGACGAGCGCAGCGCGCTTCGCCACGGCCCCGCCGCGCGGGAACGCGCCGGCGCGCGCGCGAGAAGACAATATCGACATGAAAACCCCCTGCGCGCCCAGGGCTCCCGCCATGGCGCGGCTATTCCGCGCTAAGGGTCCGAGTCCCTAGCCGAAAGTCAATAGACGGTCCATTTGGAGGAATTGCGGCTGGCGTGCAGTTGGCGCTTGTCCTCTTAAACGAACATCTAGTATCTTAAAACGAACAAAGAGCGACGCGCATGACCATCGAGGCCATTTCTCCGCCTGCTGCGAGCTATACCGCCTTCGGCCTGCGCGCCGAAGCCGAGAGAATCGAGCCGGGACTGCACCTTGTCGCGACTCCGATCGGCAATCTGAAGGACGTTTCGTTTCGCGCGCTCTCCACCCTCGCCGCGGCGGACGCGGTGGTCGCCGAGGACACAAGGGTCACCAAGACGCTGCTCGCCCATTACGGGATTTCGACGCCGCTGATCGCCTATCACGAGCATAACGCCAGGGTGATCCGCCCTCACCTTTTGGCGCGGCTCGAGGCGGGGGCGAAGCTCGCGCTCGTCTCCGACGCCGGCACCCCGCTCGTCTCCGACCCCGGCTTTCGCCTCGTTCAGGAGGCGCTCGAGAAAGGCGTGCATGTGACGTCAGTGCCCGGCCCTTCCGCCGTGCTGGCGGCGCTGGTCGTGGCCGGACTGCCGACCGACCGCTTCTTCTTCGAGGGGTTTCTGCCCCACAAAAGCGGCCCGCGGCGCGCGCGGCTCGCCGAACTCGCCCAGATTCCCGGAACGCTGGTGTTTTTCGAAAGCCCGCGCCGATTGGTCGAGACGCTCGCCGATTGCGCGGCGATCCTCGGCAAACGCAATGCTGCGATCGCCCGCGAACTGACCAAAATGTTCGAATCGGTCCGGCGCGGGACGCTCGACGAACTCGCGGCGACGCTCGCCGAAGAGGAACCGCCACGGGGCGAGATCGTGCTGCTCGTCGCCCCGCCCGGCGCCGACGCGGCGCAGACCGCGGCCGCCGATCTCGACGCCAAAATCGAAGAGGCGCTGATTGCGCATTCGGTGAAGGACGCGGCGAGCGTCGTTTCCGCGGCGACCGGCCAACCGCGCCGACAAGTCTATGCGCGGGCGCTGGAGCTGGCGGCGGGACGCGCGAAGTAAGATGAACTTGCGCCCCCTCCCCAACCCTCCCCGCTGCGCGGGAGAGGGAGTCCGACTCGGGTCCGCGCAATGAAACTGCACAATCTGCGTCGTTAGGGTCCCCTCTCCCGCGCAGCGGGGGAGGGACAGGGAGGGGGCATAGTGATCGCGCTCGTTTCATCATCAGCGAATTGAAGGACGACGCCCGCCGCGCCGCTTATGTCTACGGCCTTCGCGCCGAGACGGCGGCGACGCTGTGGCTGCGGGCGCGGCTCTATCACATCCTGGCGCGCAATTTTCGCGCGCATGGCGGCGAGATCGATATTATCGCGAAGCGCGGCCGCACGATCGTCTTCGTCGAAGTGAAGGCGCGCGGCGCACTTGAAGACGCCGTCATCGCCATCACGCCGCAGAAACACCGCCGCTTCTCGCAGGCGGCAGGTCGCTGGCTCGCCGCGAACCCTTGGGCGATGAATTACACGCTGCGCGCCGACGCGATTTTTCTCGCGCCGCGGCGGCTGCCGCGCCATCTCGAAAACGCCTTCGAGCTGCGCGTCGGCTGACGCCCAAGGCGGACCTCACCAGGTCTGGATAAATCGCCGTTCGAAACCCTCCAGCGCGACCGCCGTGAGCACGCCGCTACTCACGGCGCGGGTGTCGAGATTGATCCGGTTCGGCAAATCCTCAACATCATTATGCGGCGTATGCCCATGCACGATTACCTTGCCAAACGATTCGGCGCAGTCGAGAAACCCTTCACGGATATTCATCAGATCGTGCGGATCTTGCAAATGCAGCGGCCTGCTGCGGCGCACGCCCGCGTGGCAGAAGAAATAGCCGCCATACTCCGCCCACAGCCGCGTTTCCTCGATAAAGCGGCGATGTTCCTGTGGGAAATGCGCGAGAAATTTGACGCGGACCTGCGACGCGCCGCCTTGCGCGACTTCTTCGCCCGCGTCGACGCCGTAAGAATGCAGCGTCGTCAGCGCGCCGTTTTCAACCCAGTCGTCGAGCGCTGCGGCGTCGTTGAGGAAGCGCAGCAGCGCTTCTTCATGATTGCCGCGCAGCGCGACGATGGGCGTTGGGAACTCCCCGCTGGACAAGCGCTTTAAAACACCGTTCGAGCCAAGTCCTCGGTCGATATAGTCGCCGATGAAGACGGTGACCGCCTGCCCGCAGGGACGCGCCCTGAGATCTTCGACCATGGCTTCGGCGAGAACGTGCAGAAGATCGGCGCGGCCATGAATGTCGCCGATCGCATAGATGCGCATGCCGGGCGGCGCCTCGGCGGTTTTCAAAGCGGAGGGGAACCAGCGCGTCGTCATGGCTTCTCCCGAAGTCATCATTTATCGTTAGGAAGCGTTTTGGCGAGCCATAGGGCGCCTGAGGGGGTGGCCTCATCGGCGGGGAAGCCTGTGGTCCTTTCCTCTGGCCGCCTCGGCCCCGACAATGCAGCCAGACGCAGAAGGGGCGAGGGAGAGCATGCTGAATTCACAAAGGGTTTCTCATTACGCGGCTCGCCTCGCGCTGATTCTCGCGTTCGCCGTGACCTTTGTCCTCTGCGCGCCGGTCCTTGCGGATACGCCGGATGAAACCTTCAAGGCGCTGGGTCTTGCGAAGACCGCCTCGCCCAAGGAGCTCTACGACGCGCTGACCAAGCGCTACTACGACGAATCACAAGGCGCCGGCAAAGGCTCTTTCTCGAAATATTGGGAGCCGATCCCAATCTCCAAATATCTCAATCCGCACGACTTCTATAAGCCGCCGCAGACGATCGACATCGACGCGCAGCGCGCGCAATGCGTCGAATGCCACAGCCAAGTGACGCCCGGGTGGACGCACAGCTGGAAGGGCAGCGTGCATGGCAATCTCGACGCGATCCGCAATCTGCCGGACTCGGATGCGCGCGCCTATAAGAAGGCGATGATCACGGAGGTCGAGAATAACCTTCGCTCGATGGGAACGCTCAAAGCAGGCGAGAACCTGAAGGAAGTCGGCTGCATCGACTGCCATATGGGAGTCGGCAAGGATCACGGCCAGCACAAGACCGAATTGCGCATGCCCGACGCCGCGGCCTGCGGACAATGCCATGTGCAGCAGTTCGCCGAACGCGAGTCCGAGCGCGACACCTTCACCTGGCCGCAGGATCAATGGAAGCCCGGCCATCCCTCACACGCGCTGTCGATGAAAGCCAATGTCGAGAACGCGGTGTGGGCGGCGATGGAGCAACGCGAAGTCGCGGAAGGCTGCACCTTCTGCCATACGCCGCAGACGACGTGTAACTCCTGCCACACGCGCCACGAATTCTCGGCCGTTCAGGCGCGTAAGCCGCAGGCCTGCGCCATCTGCCACAATGGCGTCGATCACAATGAATTCGAAGGCTACATGCTGTCGAAGCACGGGACGATCTATCAGACGCGCGGCGACACATGGGACTGGAACGTCCGCCTCGCCGACGCGATGGAAAAGGGCAATATGAACGCCCCGACCTGCGCCTTCTGCCACATGGAATATCAGGGCAAGTTCACGCACAACATGGTGCGCAAGTCGCGCTGGGCCTTCGTGCCGATGCCGAAGATCGCGGAGAACTTGAACCATCCGTGGTTCACGCAGCGCAAGGAATCGTGGGTTTCGACCTGCTCCAACTGTCACTCCGACAGATTCGCCCGCGCCTATCTCGACGGCATGGATAAGGGCATCGTCTCCGGCCTCGACATTACCGAGAAGGCGCGCAGCGTCCTGGTGAAGCTCTACAACGACAAACTGCTGCCGGGTCAGACGACGAACCGTCCGGCGCCGCCTCCGCCCGAGAAGGACGACGCGGGCGGTTTCTTCCAGCTCTTCTGGCAGAAGGGCAACAATCCGAGCGCGATCGAATATGTCTTCGCCGACATGTGGGAGCATCATCAGATCAAGCACTACAAGGGGCTCGCGCATATGAACCCCGGCGGCTACACCTATACCGAAGGCTGGTCGCAGCTCATCGGCGCGGCGGCGAAGATCAATGACGAGGATACGAAGCTGCGCGAAGCCGCGGAAATCCGCGCCGAGCTGAAGCGCATCGCTGGCCAGAAGCGCGGCGACCTCGATCTCGATTCGCCATCGCGCCGCGCCTTCGCGGGCGGCCTCGGACTGCTGGCCGTGCTTGCCGGCGCCGGTCTGCTCATGCGCCGAGGACGCACGGGCGGGTGAGAGAACGGCGTCAAGGCCGTCATTGCGAGCGAAGCGAAGCAATCCAGAATCGTGCCCACGGCTCTGGATTGCTTCGTCGCTTCGCTCCTCGCAATGACGCCATTCTTGCATTGAAATCGCGATTGTCATTCCCGGCGCGCGAAGCGCGACCGCGAATCCAGGGAAGTCTCCGAAACATTTGGCTGCTGCTCTGGATTCCCGCTTTCGCGGGAATGACAATCCGGTGCTGAAACAATCAGAACTCTGGTGGTTAGACGCGCATGACTCCCCGCATTCGGCTCATCGCCGGCGTCGCCCTCATCGTCTTCGGCTTCGCCCTGCTTGCCTGGGCGATCTACGCCGGACTCAATCCAACCGCGCCGTTTGAAACCCGGCTCACGCCGATCTTGGCGGAAGCGGCGAAGGATGCCGAAGGCTTTGGACTGACGCCAGAGCGCCTTCAGCAGATCGGGGTATCGGCGAAGGACGAGCGCGGCCCTATCGCCACTGGCGTCGTCGCGCGCGATGACGCAGGTCGGCTGACGCCGCTCGTGTGGCGCAATCAGGTAACGGAACCGATCTTCTTCGCGGACATTTCCGCAGCCGATGCGACAAAAGTTCTTGCCGCAATCCGCGAACATACGCCGCAGGACGCCGTCGTGCTGGCGTGGTGGGATTTCTCGCGCGCGATCCGGCTTATCGCGGGACGCGAAGCGCCGCTCGACGACGCAGAGGCGCGCGGCCTTCTGTTGCCCGCCGCCTGGTCGGCTGCGGGGGCGGCAGAGCGCGCGCGATGGGGGGCGGGAGTACCGACCTCGTCCGCGAATAGTTTCACGCGTTTCATGGACGCGCTGCTCGAGGCCGATGAGGCGCGCGCCAGCGAGGCGTTGAAAAAACTTGCCGGCGGCAAGCCCGCCTATGTCGCTATGCGCATTTCGGACGCGTGGATGCTCGCCGCCGCACGGCCGCAACAGCTCTCCATCGCCTATAAGGATTTCGCCGCGACCGGCGTTTCGCACGGTCTCATCAAATCCGCGCAACAATGGATGCGCGATCAAAAGATCGAAGGCGGCTTCGCCGTCGAACCGATGGGCGGCGCCACGCGACTGCATTATTTCCAGCGCAAGAGCGACGGCGACAGGCTGATTGCGCGGCTATTGCCGTTCTCGACGTCCCTGCCCTCGCCGCTTACGCGATTTTCCCTCGTCTATCAGCACAAGGGATGGTGGATTTACCGGCTCAACGATTAGTGGGTCAGCACCTTTAGCGCAATGATCGTCCGTCTTGGCGACAGGTCGCCAAGACGGACGATGAACGCTCCTCCCCATCAAACGAATTCGCGCGCAGGGCGGTCGGGGCTCGGGTAATCGCCATGCCTGCAACGCTCCAAGGCAATTTCCGTCTTTATTGCTGAGGCATGCGGCTCGACCTCCTTCGCAAAAAGCTTCTCTACAACGCACGCTTGATCAAACAGATGGTTCGGATGCCCCCAATTCGTGAGCTATATCGGGATTAAAATGGCTTTTTGCCAATAATGTTTACAGTAGATACAAATTGCTATGTTTACATTACCAATATAAATTTCATTATACTGTTAAAATGTTTACATTCTCTTTCATTTTAGAATGCGTTAGCCTCGCATGTGTTCTCGTTGGAGTAACACTGATGTCAAACTGTAATTGCAAGGAGGCTTCTACTATGGCGAATGATCCGTCATCCAATCAAGTTCCTGATTTCACGGTCTCAGGCTTCGCCGCGCAGGGCGGCTCCTCGGAGTTTCAGGCGCTTCTGCCCAATGTTCTGGCGCTGGCCATAAAGTTCTGCGTGAAGGGAAGTTACAATCAGCAGACGCGTCAGCTTTGCGTCGATATTCCCGTGATTGGCACCAAGTGCATTACGATCCCGCTGAGTATTCCGATCAGCGCCAGCATCAAGGTCTGCGGCGAGACCTGCGGGAGCTTTATCCCGCATGGCGTGAAAGTATCGGTGTATATCGACAATAACCCCAACCCCATCTGGTCGGGCGTTATTTGGGGAACTTGCCCCTAACGATCACGCCTGGCGCCTTCGCTCGAGGGCGGAGGCGTCGGGCTCTCTTGCGTATAGCGCTTTAAACAGTGCGGGATTTTCCGCCCAATAGTTGATCGTCGGCTGACGAAATCTCATAGACCGCGCTTGGAGTTCACTCGCCCAGCCCATCGCAAGCGCGAAGCAGGCCCGCAGGACAGCGCAGCGCCCTCCAAACTTCGCTTAAGCCCTTACGGCTTGTTAATGCTCCAGCCCTATGATTTGTTGTGCGCCGCACCGCAGCCCCACAAATGGCGAAATTGCAGGCGATAGACCGGGCGTCGCAGCCAAAGCCGCCGCAGAACGCCTGCCGACTCAAGGACAAATCATGAATCCAGCCGAGATCGCCGCGAGCCCTCTCGCCGCTCCCGCCGCCGACATCACGATTTGGAGCATGTTCTGGGGCGCACATATCGTCGTCAAGATCGTCATGGTCGGACTGCTCGCCGCCTCGGTGTGGTGCTGGGCGATCATCATCGACAAGACGCTGCTTTTCGCGCGCCTGCGCCGCTCAATGGACCGCTTCGAAGAAAGCTTCTGGTCGGGCAATTCGCTCGAGGAGCTGTACGGCAAGCTCTCCGAGCGGCCGCAGACCGGCATGGCGACGCTTTTCGTTGCGGCGATGCGGGAGTGGAAGCGCTCCTTCCAGGGGGGCGCCAGCGCCTCCTTCATGGGACTGCAGGCGCGTATCGAGAAGGTGCTCGACGTCTCGATCGCCCGCGAGGTCGAGAAGCTTGAATCCAATCTGCTCGTGCTCGCGACCGTCGCGTCCGCCGGCCCCTTTGTCGGTCTGTTCGGCACCGTGTGGGGCATCATGACGTCGTTCCGCTCGATCGCGGCCTCGAAGAACACCTCGCTCGCCGTGGTCGCGCCCGGCATCGCCGAAGCGCTGCTCGCCACCGCGATCGGTCTTTTCGCCGCCATTCCGGCGCTGATCGCCTACAACAAGATGCAGGGCGACGTCGCCAAGGCGCAGGCGCGGATGGAAAGCTTCGCCGACGAATTTTCCGCCATCCTGTCGCGGCAGATCGACCAGCACGCGGCCTCATCGAACCGTGATCGCGCGGCGTAGGCATGGGCGCTTCCCTCTCGACCCCGGGACGCAAGGGCGGCAGGCGGCGGCGCGGCGTGCCCCGCTACGGCGCCATGGCCGAAATCAACATGACGCCGTTCATCGACGTCATGTTGGTGCTGCTCATCATCTTCATGGTGGCGGCGCCGCTGCTCGCAACCGGCGTCGCCGTCGATCTTCCGCAGACCAAGGCCGGCGCGCTCAACATCGATCAAAAGCCGGTCTCGATCGCCATCGACGAGAAGGGACAAGTGTTCCTGATGGATCAGCCGGTCGAGACGACGCAGCTGCTCGACAGGCTGAAGGATGCCGTGAAGCAGGGATTCGACGAACGCATCTATGTGCGCGGCTCCAAGGCGGTCAACTACGGCCGCGTCGCCGAAGTGATGTCGCTTGTCATAAGCGCCGGCTACAAGAAGGTCGCGCTGGTGACGGAGCAGGAGAAGAAGTGAGCTGAGCGGAAGTGAAAATTTCGCGCTCCGAACCTGGTTTTCCTCTCTCCTCGGCAATCCACGCAGGATTGCTTCTGGCCGCGTTCGTCCTGTTTTCCGACGCGCGCAAATTCGAAGATGCGGTGGAGATGGTTCCGGTCGACCTCGTCACCGCCAGCGAACTCACGCAGATCATGAAGGGCGAAAAAACCGCGCGCGAGATCAAGCCCGCGCCGCGCGTCGACAAGGTCGCGCCCGAAGTTGAGACGAAGCCCGAGCCGCCGCTCGCGCAGGCCAAGAAGGACATTGCGACGCCGCCCCCCGTAGCGCGTCCGCTGCCGCAGCCGACCGCCGACGATGCGCCGCCGACGCCGCCCAAGCGAGTCGCCGCGCTGCCGCCAAAGCCGGAGCCGCCGCCAAAGCCTGTGGAAAAGCAACCCGAACCGAAACCGGCGGCAAAGCCTAAAGCCGCCGCCCCGGAACCGGAGAAGAAAGAGCCCGAGAAAAAGGAGCCGGACGAAGCGGAAGTCGTGAAGCCAAAGCCGCCCGCCCGCACGAAGCCGGATACCACAGCGAAGGACGCGGCTGCGACGGAGAAACCGAAAGAGCGGCTTAAGATCGACGAGGTGGCGAAGCTCCTCGAGAGCAAGAAGCCGCAAGACAAGCCTGAGCCCGAGACATCGATCGGCGAACTCGCCGAAAAAGCCGTCAAGGAGTCGAAGCCGAAGTCGGGCGAGGAGAATGCGCCGAAGTCGAAATTCGACGCCGCGAGCATCTCGAAATTGCTGAGCCGCGAAGCGCCGCAACGCAAGGCCGCGACCGGCCGAGCGACGCAGGCGGCGGCGCTCGGCGCGCCAACGGGAGCAGCTGCAACGATGTCGGCTTCGATGGAGGCGCGCATCGCCGCCTACATTCACGACCACTATTATCCCTGCTGGGCGTCCGGCTTGTCGCTCGGCGGGCAAACCTATACGCCGATCGTCGAGTTCCATCTTTCGCGCGAGGGCGAACTTGAAGGGCGTCCAAAACTGCTGAACGCCTCGGCGAGTCCGACCGAACACGCCCGCGGCGAGCAAGCGATGCAGGCGGTGCGCCGCTGCAGCCCGATGCGCATTCCGCCCGAGTTCCTGCCCTATTACGAAGAGGCGCTACACGAGGTCACGATCCGCTTCCAGGACGCGAATTAGTGAGCGGCGGCGTTCAAGGCGAACGGATTTGCCCCCACCCTGTCCCTCCCCCCGCTTCGCGGGAGAGGGGACGCTCGCGCGATGCGGATGAAGCGCAAAATCTGCTCCCTCTCCCGTCCGAAGTCGGCTGTTGCCGCCTTCGGAATAGATATGCAAACCGGGAACACCCGGTTTGCGCAGCGGGGAAGGGTTGGGGAGGGGGTCGATGACGCTCCCTCCGACATTATCCATCGCGGCGAAGCGCTACGCTTTCTTCACGCCGATGCTTGAAAGATATCGCCCATGACACGCTGCATCACCCGCCGCGCCGCCGCCGGCCTCATCGCCGGCGCCGCGCTCGCCCCTTTCCTTCCCGCTTCTCTGGCGCGCGCCGGACGCATCATCGATCTCAAGGGCGGCGGCTTTCAGCCGGTCAATATCGCCGTCGCGCCTTTTGTCGGCGACGACGCCGCGCGCACCGTGACCTCGGTGACGCTCAACAACTTCAAACGCTCGGTGTTCTTGAATCCGATCGACCCCGGCGCATTGCCGGCAAACGCCGCCCCGCCGGACGCCGCGCCCCATCTAGCGGCTTTCAAGGCCGTGAACGCGCAATTTGTCCTCACCGGTCGCTCGCAACGCGCCGGCGACGGCAGACTGAAAACGGAGTTCCGACTCTTCGACGTGACGACGGGCGAACAAGTCGCGGGCCAGCAATATGTCACCGACGCCGCCAATATGCGGCGCGTCGCGCATCTTCTCTCAGACGCCGTTTTTTCCCGCATCACTGGCGAGAAGGGCTTTTTCGACACGCGCATCGTCTTCGTCGACGAAACCGGCTCCAAGGACAGGCGCCGCAAGCGCCTCGCCATGATGGATCAGGACGGCGCGAATGTGCGCTATTTGACGCGCGGCGACGAACTCGTCGTCACGCCGCGATTTTCGCCTAACTCGCTCGACGTCACCTACATGTCGTTTGGCGCCGACGGCGACCCCAAAGTCCTGTTGATGAATATCGAGAACAGCCAGCGCGAAGTGGTCGGCAATTTTCCGGGCATGACCTTCTCGCCGCGGTTCTCGCCCGACGGACAGAAGATCATCATGTCGCTGGCGCAGGGCTCGACGACCAATCTTTACACGATGGATCTGCGTTCGCGCACGACGACGCGTCTGACCGACACCTCCGCGATCGACACCGCGCCCTCCTATTCGCCCGACGGCGCGCGCATCGTCTTCGAGAGCGACCGCGGCGGGTCGCAGCAGATATATGTCATGGGCGCGCATGGCGGCGAGGCAAAGCGCATCTCATTCGGCGGCGGCCGCTATTCGACTCCCGTCTGGTCGCCAAAGGGCGATTACATCGCCTTCACCAAGCAGAACGGCGGCAATTTCGCGATCGGCGTCATGAAGATCGATGGCTCCGGCGAGCGCATTCTTACCGAGGGCTTTCACAATGAAGGGCCGACCTGGGCGCCCAACGGTCTCTTCCTGATGTTCTTTCGCGACTCTTCCGGCGGCGGCGGACCGAAAATCCACATGGTCGACGTCTTCGGCCGTTCGGAGACTCAGGTGCCGACGCCAGGCTATGCGAGCGATCCCGCCTGGGGCCCGCTGCAGGATTGAGCAAAGGCGCGCTTTTCGATTAGACTGCCTTTATGAAACGCGTCGAAGCCATCACGCGACTGCAGGAATGCGCGCCAGCCATCAAGGCTCGCGGCGCGACGTCCTTATTCCTCTTTGGCTCCGCCGCACGCGATGAAGCGGCGGCGGACAGCGATCTCGATCTTTTCATCGACTATGATCCGGCCAGCCGATTCAACGCATTTGACCTTGTCGGCATTAAACTTTTTCTCGAGGATGAGTTGAAGACTGCGGTGGATTTGACCACTCGGGACGGCCTGCATCCTCGCCTGCGCCAGGCGATCGAGAAGTCGGCGGTCCGCGTTTTTTAATGGCTCGCGAATTCCTCCACGCCGTCGACGATATTTTGGACGCCATAGCCGGCATTGAGGACGCCACGCGCGGAAAGAGCCTGGCCGACTATCAGCGGCAATGGCTTCTGCGCCATGCCATCCAACGCGCAATCGAGATCATTTCTGAAGCAAGCCGCGCAATTCCAGACGAAGTGAAGGCGACGCAGCCAAACATCCCATGGCGGAGCGTTCGCGCTATCGGCAATGTATTGCGTCACGAATATCAAGGACTATCCGATCAAATCATATGGAATGTTGTGGTCGATGAATTGCCGAAACTCAAAGAGGCGATTACGCACATTCGGAATAAATTCGATACGACCGGCCCTTCAATATGACCAAACCCGTCCGTCTCGAAGAAAGCTGGCGCAAACATCTCGCTGCGGAATTCGAACAGCCCTATTTCCGCGAGCTGCGCGAATTTGTCCGCGGCGAATACGCCGCGCGCCGGATCTATCCGCCGGCGCCGCAGATTTTTCGCGCCTTCGACGAATGTCCGTTCGATAAGGTGAAAGTCGTCATTCTCGGACAAGACCCCTATCACGGCGCCGGCCAGGCCTGCGGCCTTTGCTTCGCCGTCGGCGCGACTACGCCGCCGCCGCCATCGCTGCAAAATATCTTCAAGGAAATCCAAGCCGATCTCGGCCGTCCGGTTTCGCGCGATCCCGATCTTTCGCGCTGGGCGCGACAGGGCGTGCTGCTGCTCAACGCAACGCTCACCGTGCGCGAGAACGCCGCCGGCTCGCACCAGAACAAGGGCTGGGAGCAATTCACCGACGCCGCCATTCACGCGCTCTCGCGCGAACGCGAAGCCGTCGTCTTCATGCTGTGGGGCGCTTACGCCCGGCGCAAGGGCGCAGGGATCGACCGGCGCAAGCATCTCGTGCTTGAATGCGCGCATCCCTCGCCGCTTTCAGCCAACAATGGCTTTTTCGGCTGCAAGCATTTCTCGAAGTCGAACGATTATCTGATCGCGCACGGCGAAACGCCGATCGACTGGTGAGGTTCAAAAAGAGCCGGTTCGGCGAACCTCTCATCTGCTCGCGGCCGCCGCTTCATGAATCTTGAGCAGCTCGTCGTCGGTCTGCGCGACGCGCGCAAAGCATGGACGCGACGTCACGCGCTCGACATATGCGGAGATTTGCGCGCTTTCGGGAACAAGGCCAAAACCGACTGTCCACCGCAGCGCGGCGCCCCAAAGAATGTCGGCGGCGGTGAAGCGCTCGCCGAAGAGATAGGGGCCAGCCGCCAATTGCGCGTTGATCAGCGCCATGACGCTATCGAAATCTCCGTAGGGACTTCTGCTTGTAGGCGCCGGTTCACGCTTCATCGAACGATCGACGATCGCAGGCTCGAACGCCGACCCGTAGAACACAAGCCAGCGCAGATAAGGCCCGCGCAAGGCGTCGCCAATAGCTGGCGCGAGGCCTTTCTGCGGAAAAGCGTCGGCAAGATAGATGAAAATCGCGCCGAGCTCGGTCACGAGCGCGCCCTTGTGAACGATGGCCGGCACCTTTCCGAGCGGATTGACGGCGAGGTATTCCGGCTTGCGTTGTTCGCCAAGCTGGAAATTCAACACGCGCAGCTCGTAGGGAACGTCGAGTTCCTCAAGCAGAGTCAGCACGCTCGAGGCGCGCGTGCGCGGCGCGTAATACAAGATCAGACTGTCGTCGTTCATTGGCGCTCCACGCGTGATGATCAGGGCACGAACAAAAGAAAAATATATGTCGCGAAAACGACGAGATGCACCAGCCCGGTCATGAGATTCGTGCGGCCGGCGCCAAAGCTCACAACGCTGAGCAGCAATGTCAGCAACAGCAGGACGGTGTCGCGCTTTTCGAGACCGAAGACGATCTCCCGGTTCGTCGCGACGCTCAGCAGCGCCACGGCGGGGACAGTAAGCCCGATCGTCGCGACGACAGAACCGAGCGCGCCGTTGAGACTTGTCTGCAGCGCATTGCGCGTCGCCGCGCGTATCGAGTTCATCGATTCGGGGAGCAGGACAAGCATCGCCACAGCCGCGCCGGTCACCCGGTTCACGTCGTCGACGCCTCCCCAGCGAAGCGCCTCTTCGAGACCGGGAATGACGCGCTCCGCGAGAAGCGAAACGCCAAGCAGGCTGGCGCCCAGTCCCACGACTGCGAATATCGCCGCCCCGCGCGAAGGCTTCGCTTCGCCGTGGCCCACGGCGGCGACATGCACGTCGATAAAGTAGGATCGATGCCGTACCGTCTGAATGAAGAGAAACGCGCCGTAAAGCAGCACCGAAAGGATGCTGACGAAAATGAGCTGAGTTGTAGACAGGGTGGGTCCGTAGCTCGACGTCGTGTAATCGGGCAGAATGAGCGTAAGAACAGAAAGCGCGATCAGGATGGCCAAATAGGCGCTCGTCGCCATCGGCTGGATTTCCTGCTCGTGGTGACGGAAGCCGCCGAGCAGAAGGCAAAGACCAACAAGGCCATTGCAAACGATGATGATCGCAGAGAAAACCGCCTCGCGCGCTTCGGTCGGATCCTCTTCGCCATATTCGACCATCGAGGCCATGATGGCGACCTC
Source organism: Methylocystis suflitae (assembly GCF_024448135.1). GTDB lineage: Bacteria > Pseudomonadota > Alphaproteobacteria > Rhizobiales > Beijerinckiaceae > Methylocystis > Methylocystis suflitae. The sequence continues at coordinate 25,251 of NZ_JAMRYX010000053.1, read as the reverse complement.
GATAATTGTCACGGCGATCGTGAGCACGAGCGTGCCATAGGGTTCGCCCATTTTGGCGCCGAGAATTTCGGCGTGCTGCAAGGCAGCGAAGACGGCCCCGATCAACAATGCCGCTGCAAGGGCCGGCGGAACGAAATCGATGGATGCGGGAATTTGCGCGATCCAGCGCGCGCCGAACAGAAAAACGCCGGCCATCCCCAGCGCCAGCGCCGGAAACAGCACCGCACCAACGGTGATCCTCGCCGCCTGCATGCCGTCCTCTGATCGCCGCAGCCCAAGCTTTGCAGGACTGTGGCCAGACGGTCATGCGGGATCAAGGCGGCGACCCGAGGAAATGCGCGGCGAGTCGGGGTTCTACACAGAACTTTGGTCCGGGCGGGCGCCTCCGGCGAGTCTTTCCATCCCGGCCGGCGGCGAATAGATCTAGGGAAATGACCGCTCACGCAAATCCGCGCGATCTCCCCCCTGAAGAAGACGACGTCTTTGACGCGCCCGACGCCGCTGAGGAGGCGCAGGCGGAGCTGTGCGATACGGGAGCCGAGGCGCCCGAAACGCCTGAAAGCGTCAAGCGCGGCGTCGACGTCATCAAGAAGCATTGGCGTCACGCGCCGAACGGGCCCGGCGTCTATCGCATGATCGCCGAAAGCGGCGAGGTGCTCTACGTCGGCAAGGCGAAAAACGTGCGCAAGCGCGTCGCGAGCTATACGCGCCTGGCAGGTCATGTGAACCGCATTGCGCGGATGATCTCGGCGACGACGACGATGGTGTTCATCTCGGTCGAGACCGAAACCGACGCGCTGCTCTTGGAAGCCAATCTCATCAAGCAGATGAAGCCGCGCTTCAACGTGCTGATGCGCGACGATAAATCTTTCCCTTACATTTTGATCGCCAAGGATCATGACGCGCCGCAGATCCTGAAACACCGGGGCGCCCGCGCGCGCAAGGGAGACTATTTCGGACCCTTCGCCAGCGTCTGGGCGGTCAATCGCGCTTTGAATGCGCTGGAGCGCGCTTTTCTTCTGCGGTCCTGCGCGCAGAGCTTCTATGACAATCGCACGCGTCCGTGCCTGCTCTATCAGATCAAACGCTGTTCGGGCCCGTGCACCGGCGAAATCTCGATGGAGGATTACGCCGAGCTCGTGCGAGAGGCGCGAGATTTCCTCTCCGGCAAAAGCCGCGCCGTGCGCGAACAGCTGGCGCGCGAAATGACCGAAGCCTCCGAGCGACTGGAGTTTGAGCGCGCGGCGCGACTGCGCGACCGCATCTCGGCGCTCTCGGCGGTTCAGGGCGCGCAGGGAATCAATCCGCGCAGCGTCGAAGAAGCCGACGTTTTCGCCATCGCCAAGGACGCCGGACGCTTCTGCGTCGAAGCGTTCTTCTTTCGCGCCTATCAGAACTGGGGCAACCGCTCCTACTTCCCCCGCGCTGACGCGACGTTGTCCGAATCCGAAGTGCTCGACGCCTTTCTTGCGCAGTTTTATCAAGAGCACCCTTCGGCGCGCTGCGTCTTTCTCTCCCATCCGATCGAGGACGCCGCGCTGCTCGAAGAAGCCTTAACCGCGCGGCTTGGCCGCCGCGTCGAAGTGCTCGCGCCGCAGCGTGGCGAGAAGCGCGAACTCGTGGAGCATGCGCTCCAAAACGCGCGGCAGGCGCTCGGGCGCAAGCTCGCCGAAGACGCAAGCCAGCAGCGCCTGCTCGCGGCGCTTGGCCAGGCCTTCGGTCTCGTCTCGGCGCCGCGGCGCATTGAGGTCTACGACAATTCCCACATCGGCGGCGCACAGGCGATCGGCGCGATGATCGTCGCGGGCGCCGCCGGATTCATGAAAGCCCACTACCGCACGTTCAACATCAGAAGCGCGGAGATCACGCCGGGGGACGACTTCGGCATGATGCGCGAGGTGTTGACGCGCCGGTTCGCGCGGCTCGCAAAGGATGGTGAGAAAGATCAGGACGGCGACGCTTTTCCAGCAAAACCCGATCTCGTTCTGATCGACGGCGGACGCGGCCAATTCGACGTGGCGCGCGACGTCTTGCGCGGACTCGGAGTCGAAGGGGTCGCGATCGCGTCGATCGCCAAGGGCGCCGATCGCAACGCCGGGCGCGAAACATTCTTCGTCGAAGGTCGCGAGCCGTTTCGCCTGCCGCCGCACGATCCGGCGCTCTACTTTGTGCAGCGCCTGCGCGACGAAGCGCATCGTTTCGCGATCGGCACGCATCGCGCGCGGCGCAAAAAGGAATTCACCAAAAATCCGCTCGATGAGATCGCCGGCGTCGGACCCTCGCGCAAACGCGCGCTGCTCCTGGCGTTTGGGTCGGCGAAGGCTGTCTCGAAAGCCGCGCTTTCGGACCTCGAGAAGGTGCCTGGCGTCAACAAGGCCACGGCGCGGCTCGTCTATGAGCATTTCCAGCGCGAGTAGCGCCGGTCGAATGCCCGCGAACAGCGCGCTACTGACCGCCGCAGGAGACGTCGCCTTCTTCGCAGGTGAGCTGATGCTGCAACCGTTTCGTCTGCTGCTCGGTCACATCGGTAAGACATTGCGCCACGACCATGCTGTGAATGCTGCCGCCGATTGTCCGCAGCGTCTCAAAGGCGCATTGCGCATCCCGGTAGGCGATCCAGGATTTTTGCGCCTCCCGTAATTTTGACTGCCCCGCCGCGCTGATCTTTTTCAGCAATTTGGCGTAGACGGCGTTGAGTTCGGCGTCGGCCTGTTTGAAATTCTCTCCCGCGCACAGATTGAGGTCCGTCTGAGAGCCGCGACCGTCGCAGTCCTTCGCGAGCGCCCAGCTCGTCGAATGCGCCAGAACGACAAAAGCCGCGCTGATGGCGGCGGCGCGCCGTAAAGGAAAGATTCTCATTGGCGGATTCTCCTCTATTCGGGATAAGGGCGCTATCATGGGTTGGCATGCGAAAGCTTTTTCGAATTTTTTATCACGCCTATCTCAAGTTTGACCGCGACGACGGTTGGGCGGTCACGAGCTATATCGCGCTCGCAATCCTGACTTCGCTGTTTCCGTTCCTCATCTTTCTGACGGCGCTCGCCGGCTTTTTCGGCTTGGGGCAGGAAGCGGACGCGGCGAGAGAGCTGCTCTTCGACACATGGCCGCCGAATGTCGCCGGTCCGATTTCCCGAGAGATCAGCAATGTGCTGACGCAGCCGCGCGGCGGGCTGCTGACGCTGGGCGCGATCTTCGCCATATATTTCGCCTCTACCGGCGTGGAGGCGTTGCGGGTCGCCCTGAACCGCGCCTATGACGTCAAGGACAAGCGCCCCTGGTGGCTGACGCGCCTCGAATCGATTCTTTACGTCTTTCTCGGCGCGGCCGCGCTCCTCGCCGTCGCGATCCTGCTCGTGCTGGGGCCTCTGGCGCGCGCGATCGCCGAACGCTACGTTCCCGCCATTGTTCAAGATCTTCAGCCGCTCTACGCGCCGGTGCGCTATGGCGTCACCACCGCCCTGCTGGCCATTGCCCTATATGCGGCTCATAAATTTTTGCCCGCGGAACGGCGGGACCTGACCTTCATCGGCCCGGGCATCGCGCTGACGCTGATCGCGTCGCTCGCGCTCGGCGCCGGCTTCGGCGCCTATCTCGTAAGATTCGCCGGCAGCTATGTTTCGACCTACGCCGGCCTCGCCTCGATCGTGATCGCCATCGTATTTCTTCAGATGCTGGCGGCGATCTTCATTTATGGCGCCGAGCTCAATCAGACAGTCGCAACGGGCGGCAAGAGCCCGGAAAACCAGGGTTAAGCGCACCTTAACCGAGATTTTTTACGCTGCCCCGCATCCGCGCGCCGTTGGCGGCGCTGCGATCAAGCGAGGCTTCTCTTCATATGCGCAGCCATGCAAGGGGCCATTTTACCGAGCAGCTTCGCGAGTTTGCGGCGCGCAGGCTGGCGGAAATCCTGGGCGCCGCCTTGCTCGTGGGCGCCGGTGCGCTCACACTAGCGCTCGTCAGCTGGTCCGCCCGCGATCCTTCGCTCAACCACGCGACCTCGGGCCACGTCCGCAATCTGCTCGGCGGGCCGGGCGCGATCGTCTCCGATCTGTTGATGCAACTCGTCGGCTTCGGCGCCATCGCCGCCATCGTGCCGATCGCGACCCAGGGATTGCGTCTTATGAGACGTCGCCGGATCGGCCGCGTGATGCTGCGCGTTGGACTCTGTGTCCTCGGCGTTTTCGCAACCGCCGCGACCGCGTCGCTTCTGCCCGCGACCGAACGCTGGCCGCTGCCCACCGGCCTCGGCGGCGTCGCCGGCGACGCCATCCTTACTGTTCCGCGGTTGATCTTTGCCGGCTCGGGCATGCTGACCGCGCTGTTCGGCGTCGCCGCCGCTTTCGTCGCCATCCTCGCCGTAACCGGCGCAGCGGGGCTGGGCTTCGAATCCGAAGCGGATATGCGCATCCGGTCCTCTGAAGATGACGCGAAGATTCGTCCGGGCGCCGACGATGACGACGACGCCGGCGGCGAGCCTGGCGTCGCGTTGATCTCGCTCGGCGCGCTGATTCATCTTGGACTGGCGTTGAAAGCCTGGATGCTGCGCGCCGCCGCAAGGTTCAAACGTCGCGCCACGACGACGGACCGACCGCCGCCGCCGCGCTATCCGCGCGTCGAGCCGACCTTCGAGGACATGGACGTTTACCCCGCCTTTTCGCCGCCGCAGCCCCTCGATCTCGACGAGGGGACCTATGCGCCCGCGGCCGCCGCTCCCCCTGCTCCCCGCAGGACGCGTGCGCCAGCCCGCGCCGCGCAGCCACGCGTCAATACGCGCTACGAAACGCCGCCCCTGACCCTTCTCGCCGAGCCGAAGAAACAGCCGAGCGGCGTCAAGCTCCCGCAGGAGGCGCTCGAGCACAACGCGCGTCTGCTTGAGGGCGTGCTCGAGGATTTTTCCGTCAAGGGCGACATCATCAATGTCCGCCCCGGGCCCGTGGTCACGCTCTATGAACTGGAGCCCGCGCCCGGCATCAAGAGTTCGCGGGTCATCGGCCTCGCCGACGACATCGCCCGCTCGATGTCCGCCATCTCCGCCCGCGTCGCCGTCGTGTCAGGGCGCAACGCCATCGGCATCGAACTGCCGAACCAGCGTCGCGAGATGGTCTATCTGCGCGAACTCATCGCCTGCGACGATTTCGTCCGCTCCAACCACAAGCTCGCCATCGCGCTCGGCAAGACGATCGGCGGCGAGCCGGTGATCGTCGATCTCGCCCGCATGCCGCATCTTTTGGTCGCCGGCACAACCGGCTCCGGCAAGTCAGTCGCGATCAACACGATGATCCTGTCGCTGCTCTATCGGCTGAAGCCCGAAGAGTGCCGGCTCATCATGGTCGATCCGAAGATGCTGGAGCTCTCCGTCTACGACAATATCCCGCATCTGCTGACGCCCGTCGTCACCGACCCGAAGAAGGCGGTCGTGGCGCTCAAATGGGCCGTGCGCGAGATGGAGGATCGCTACAAGAAAATGTCGAAGCTCGGCGTGCGCAACATCGACGGCTACAACGCCCGCGTCGCCGACGCGCAGGCCAAAGGCGAGACGATCACCCGCACGGTGCAGACCGGTTTCGACCGCGAGACCGGCGAGGCGATCTTCGAGCATGAGGAGATGACGCTCTCCGCGCTGCCTTATATCGTCGTGATCGTCGACGAGATGGCGGATCTCATGCTCGTCGCCGGTAAGGATATCGAAGGCGCGATCCAGAGACTGGCGCAAATGGCGCGCGCCGCCGGCATCCATCTGATCATGGCGACGCAACGCCCCTCCGTCGATGTCATCACCGGCACGATCAAGGCGAATTTCCCGACGCGCATCTCCTTCCAGGTGACCTCCAAGATCGACAGCCGCACGATTCTGGGCGAACAGGGCGCCGAGCAGCTGCTCGGCCAGGGCGACATGCTCTACATGGCGGGCGGCGGTCGCATTTCGCGCGTGCATGGGCCTTTCGTGTCCGACCGCGAAGTCGAGGACATCGTCGCCCATGTGAAGACGCAAGGCGCGCCGCAATATCTCGACGCGATCACCGCCGAGGACGATGTTGGCGAAGACGGCGAAGCGCCCCTTCCCGGCTCGATGGACGCTGAGGAAGGCGGCGACCTTTACGACCGCGCCGTCAATATCGTGCTGCGCGACAAGAAGTGCTCGACGAGCTACATCCAGCGCCGCCTCTCGGTCGGCTACAACAAGGCCGCTTCGCTCGTCGAACGCATGGAGCAGGAAGGCGTCGTCTCCGCGCCCAACCACGCCGGAAAGCGCGAAATTCTCGTCGGCGGCGGCATCGATCGCGGCGCCTTCGATATCGAGGCGGCGGAGTAGGAACTTTTCAGCCGGGAGTTTCTATGCCGTGGTGGATTGAATTCTCGGAAGTCGCTCGCAATCTGGGCCTCGTCGTCGCCGGCGCGGTCGGCGTCTATCTCGGCTGGAAACGAGTGACCGTGGCCAACCAGCAAGCCGAGGCGCAGACCCGTCAGGCAGAGCTGACACGCCGGGACCATGTCGCTGAGCTGTTCAACAGAGCCGTGGGGCAGCTAAGAGACGAAAAGCTTGAGGTCCGGCTGGGGGCGATTTTCACGCTCGAGCAAATCTGCCTCGATTTCGAAGACCTGTCCGGACCCGTACTACAGCTGCTGACTATATATCTGCAGGAAAGCCCTGTAGACTATGGCGACTCCGAACCGCCGGCGGATGTTCGTGAGATTGTCCGGCTGGTGCGCAATCGGAGAGGACGGAGAGAATGACGCAGGCAGCCCGCGGCGAGACGAGACGAGAGTTCAGGATCGACCTGAGCGGGACGTTCATTCGGCGAACCGACCTCAGCAACGCCGATCTCGAAGGAGCCGACCTGCGCGGGGCCGACTGCGCCTTCGTGAACTTTCGCGGCGCGAATTTGCGGGACGCCATGCTGGACGGAACCAATCTGAAAGGCGCCGACCTCACTGGCGTTCGCAATCTTACACGCGCTCAGATCGCACGAGCGATCATTGACGATCAAACCATCCTTCCGTCCGCGCTGGCGGAATAGCCCGGCGCCCGAAGGCGCTTGGCGCACGGTCTGGCAAGAGCAGCTTAAGTCTCGGCATCTATGCCTGAGACGTTCCCCCGCCCCCATTCCGCCAACTTATGCTAGGAAGACGGCGACAGCTTTCCAGAATCGGAACCCGCCGTGAAATACGTCCATTTTGCCGCCCTGCTCGCCGCGCTTTCAATCGCCGTCCCGGCCGCCGCTGCGAATGTCGCGCGCGCTGCGCGGCCGACGCAGGGAAGCGTTCCGGCGGTCGCCGAGAATAAAGCAGCGGAGGCGAAGCCAGCCGAAGCCAGTCCCGTGGAAGCAAACTCCCGATCGGCTGAGGTCAAGCCTGCTGAAGAGAAGAGCTCCGACGCTAAGGCCCTGACGGCCAAGCCCGGCGAGGCCAAGCCTGCAGACCCCCCACCCGCCGGGAAGAAGGGCGCCAAGCCGTCCGCGCAGGGACCCGCCTCTGCCGCCGCCACGATCGCGCCTGCGCCCGCGCCGGAGCCTGAGAAGCCGCTCACCCGCGCCGAGGCGATCAAGCGCGCCAACGCCTTTTTCAACGCATCGCCGGTGATGACGGCCGATTTCGTGCAGATCGGCGGCGACGGCAAGCGTTCGGAAGGCAGGCTTCACGTTCAGCGCGCCGGCCGGGTGCGTTTCGAATACGCCCAGCCGGCGACGATGGAAGTCGTCGCCGACGGCGCGCAGGTCGCGGTGCGCGACCGCAAGCTCAACACGCAGGACCTCTACTTCATCACACAGACGCCGCTCAAATTCTTGATGAAGGACAAGATCGACCTCGAAAAGGACGTCACCCTCGAGGATGTGAAGATCGATGATTCCGGCGTCACCATCGCGCTCGAGGATAAGGCGACCTTCGGCGGCACGTCGCATGTGCGTTTGATCTTTGACCCCAAAACCTTCAAATTGAAGCAGTGGCAGGTGAAGGACCCGCAAGGCTATGAGACCTTGATCTCGGTCTTCAACATCGACCAGGCGAAAGTGCCCGATCCGACGCTGTTCAAGATCAACAAATAAGCCGTTGCCGTCGGCGGAGTCGATTTCGGCCGCGATCCCCTATCTAGCGCTGGCGCTGGGTCTGCTCTGCGCCACGGGCGGCGGAGAGCTGTTCGTGCGCGGCACAGTCGGGATCGCCCGCGCCGCCCGCGTCGCGCCGAGCGTCATCGCCGCGACCGTCGCCGCTTTCGCCACCTCAAGCCCGGAATTGACCGTCGCCATCCAGTCGGCGCTGGCGGGAGAGCCGGAAATCTCCTTGGGCGACGCGCTCGGCAGCAATGTCGCCAATTTGGCGCTGATCTTCGGCGTCGCTCTGCTGTTCGGGCCGCTTGCCATTATCCGCGCCGAGGTGACGCGGAATTTTGCCGTCGCCGTTGCGGCGCCTGCGGCTCTCAGCGTCATGCTGATCGACGGATCGCTGTCTCGTGCGGAGGCTGCCATCCTCTTGGGCGGTTTCGCGTTGTGGTTCGGAATGGTCGCGCTAAAGGCGCGTGAGGAGCGGCGCTTAACCCCGGCGCTGCAGGAGTCGTCTTCAGGCTTCATACGGGCTCTCGTCGAGACCTCGATCGGACTCGGGCTACTGATTGCCGCCGGAAGTCTCATCGTCTTTAGCGCAAGTGAAATCGCCAGGCGATTTGGCTTCAGCGATTTCATCATCGGCGCGACTCTGGTCGCGGTGGGCACCTCGACGCCCGAACTCGCCACTGCGCTGATGGCGCGCATTCGTCGACAAGACGACGTCGGCTTTGGGGCCCTGCTCGGCAGCAATATCTTCAACGGGCTGTTCATCATCGGGGTGGCCGGCGCCATTACGCCGATCCAGACGTCCGAATTGGAGACGGCGCCGGCTCTCATAGCCGGCTTGATCGCGCTCGCGCTGGTTTATCCGCCGCGCAGCGGCGTCTACCGTCCGTGGCGGGGCGCTGCGCTGCTCGCCGTCTATGGGGCCTATTTGGCGGCGGTGATCGCCTTCGGGCGTTAGGCCGCCTTCTTTTTTGGCGCGAGCAGTTTGCGGTTCATCAGGACTTCGGCGATCTGAATCGCGTTGAGCGCCGCGCCCTTGCGCAGATTGTCGGAAACGCACCACAGAACGAGCCCGTTATCGACGGTCGGGTCGGTACGGATGCGCGAGACATAGGTGGCGTCCTCGCCCGCCGCTTCATGCGGCGTGATGTAGCCGCCGGCTTCGGGCTTGTCGATCACCAGCACGCCCGGCGCCGCGCGCAAAATGTTACGCGCCTCGTCCGCCGAGATCGGCTTTTCGAATTCGATGTTCACCGCCTCCGAATGGCCGATGAAGACCGGCACGCGCACGCAGGTGGCGACAAGCTTGATCTTGGGGTCGAGAATCTTCTTCGTCTCCGCGACCATCTTCCACTCTTCCTTGGTGAAGCCGTCCTCCATGAAGACGTCGATCTGTGGAATCAGGTTGAAGGCGATGCGCTTGGGAAACTTCTTCGCTTCGACGGGGTTGGCGACGAACACCGATCGGGTCTGGGCAAAGAGTTCGTCCATGCCCTCCTTGCCCGCGCCAGAGACCGATTGATAGGTCGAGACGACGACGCGCTTGATCGTTGCGGCGTCGTGCAAAGGCTTCAGCGCGACGACGAGCTGCGCCGTCGAGCAGTTCGGATTGGCGATGATGTTCTTTTTGGAAAATCCCGCCGCGGCGCCGGCGTTCACCTCCGGCACAACCAAAGGCACGTCAGGGTCCATGCGCCAGGCCGAAGAATTGTCGATGACGACGCAGCCCTGCGCGCCGATCCTGGGCGCCCATTCCTTCGCGACGGAGCCGCCCGCCGACATGAGACAGATGTCGACGTCAGAAAAATCGTAGGAGTCGAGCGCCTTGCACCTCAGCGTTCTGTCGCCGAACGAGACTTCCGTGCCGATCGAGCGCGATGACGCCAGCGCAACGACTTCCGAAACCGGGAAGCGGCGCTCAGCGAGAATATCGAGCATCTCGCGGCCTACGTTGCCCGTAGCGCCGACGACCGCAACCTTATACGCCATGATCAAACTCCAGCCGGCGACCGCCGGCGCCTGAGATTTTTAGAATGGGAGGCCGACGGACATATTCCCCGACGGCGAAACGCCAATAGGCATTTTCCCGTTCGACGCGTTCGGCGTCTCGTCTTCCTTGTCCTTCTGCTTTACGCCGGACGGCGCCTTGCCGGTGGACCAGCCTTCAAGCTCGCCAAACTGGCGGTTGCCGGCGCCTCCCTGCTGCTGCTGCTGGCCGGCGCCGGCGCGCGGGGCTTGCTGCGCCTTCGCTCTCTTGGCCTTCGGCGGCGTCGTTACAGACCCCGAAGCGTCGAGCGCTCCTGGATCGGCTTGAAGCTGTTGCGCCGAGGCGACCTGGGGCCCGGCCGCGATCAGGAAAGCGGCGCAAAGGAGCGTGCCGAAAGAAAGACGAGCGCAGGTCGACATGGCGCAAATCTCCGTGAACATTTGCCCCCGTCCTAAACCGGCGGCGCGGCGGGATCAAGGCGGGCCAGCCCCGCAGTTTGTGCTGGTCCTGGTCGCCCTAATTAACTTCCGCGGGGATCAGGCAGCGTAAGGCTCGCGATGAACGTCTCAGCCTTTCTCACCGTTTTAACGCTTGGCAGCGCCGTCTCGATCATCGTGCTGATCCTTCTCGGATTGCGCAAGGCGCTTCAAACGCCCCCATGGACGGCGCGCGACCGTGACAAGGTGCTGAGCGCCTTCGCGATCGCGCTCATCGGCTGGTTCCTGGCGGCGACCGTCTCATCGTGGCTCAGCGCTTATCAAGCAGCCCCAGGCGCAATGCCGACGATCCAATACGCGCTTCTTACGCCGATTATCATCGGCGCGTGGCTGATCTGGCGGTCGCCGACAGTCGGCCTGATCATCGACGCGATACCTCAGCAATGGCTCGTGGGCGTTCAAATCTTTCGTGTGCTCGGCGGAATTTTCTTGGTCCTCTATGCGATGGGCAAGATGCCCGGCGTATTCGCCTGGCCCGCAGGAGTCGGCGACCTGCTCGTCGGCGTGCTTGCCGGGGTCATTGCGGCCGCCTATGCGCGCGCCCCGCGCGTGAATCCCGATCTGGTCATGTGGTGGAATATCCTCGGCCTCACAGACCTCATCATCGCCGTCGCAACCGGCATAGCCAGTTCGCCGTCAAGGATTCAGGTCACGGCGTTCGACCAGCCGAACGTGCTGATCACCATGTTCCCCCTCGTGCTCGTTCCCGCCTTCCTTGTTCCGTTGTGGATATTGTTGCATATCGCGTCGCTGGCGAAATTGCGCCGGCGCGCCACAACCGCCAAATAATCCTCACGGCGCGGCTATCTCGCCGCTTCCGCCTCGTCCTGGGCGATGGCCCTGTTTTTGAGTTCCGCGATCGCCTTGGCCGGCGACAGGGACTTCGGGCAGACCTGGGTGCAATTCATGATCGTGTGGCAACGGTAGAGCCGGAAGACGTCGTCCACATAGGAGACGCGATCCGTCGTCGCTTCATCGCGCGAGTCCTGCACCCAACGGAACGCCTGCAGCAGCGCCGCCGGGCCCAGAAAACGATCGGCGTTCCACCAATAGCTCGGACAGGCCGTCGAGCAGCAGGCGCACAGGATGCATTCGTAGAGCCCGTCGAGCTTGGCGCGCTGCTCCGGCGACTGCAGCCGCTCTTTCTCGGGGGCGGGACCGGCCCGCAGCCAGGGCTGGATCGCCGCGTATTGCTCATAGAAGATCGTCAGATCGGGCACGAGGTCCTTGACCACCGCCATATGCGGCAGCGGATAGATTTTGATCGCGCCGTCGATCTCATCCATGCCCTTGGTGCAGGCGAGCGTGTTCAGACCGCCGATATTCATTGAACATGAGCCGCAAATGCCCTCGCGGCAGGAGCGACGAAAAGTCAAAGTCGGATCGATCTTGTTCTTGATCCAGATCAGCGCGTCGAGAACCATCGGTCCGCAGTCGTCGGCGTCGATGAAATAGGTGTCGAGGCGCGGATTGGCGCCGTCGTCAGGGTCCCACCGATAGATGCGCAGTTCGCGCACACGCTCGGCGCCTTCGGGCCTCGGCCAGGTTTTGCCTTCGGAAATGACGGAGTTCTTGGGTAGCGCGAATTCGACCATTTTCCGATCCTACGATCCTTGCGTGTCCGTCTCGCGCATGGGCCAGTCAGCGAGAAGAACGACGCGGTTTCGATGCCCGTTGGCGATAGCCTTTTCAAGGAATTTTCGGTCGTCCGTCACCAGACTCGCGCCATTCATCATCGCGCATGCGAGATAGACGCAATCCGGGAAAGGATGGTTAAGCTTTAGCGCTATGTCGAATGCGACGCGCAGAGTCTGTTCAGCATGGACGAACCGGGAAAAAGAGGCAGGAAGATCGTCTAGGGCGTTCAACGCCTGCTCCTTTGTCACCGTCCCTTCTGTCACTTTGCGTCGCAGGGCGTTCGCCACCTCCGTGAGAATGATGTCGGGCGCGATCAGTTCCGCGGCGGTCGCCAACACATTCCGCGCTTCATTGCGCCAAGCCTCCGCAACATACCATTTGACGGCAACGCTGGCGTCGATAACGACTACCACTGGTCGCGCGCCTCGCGAATGATCGCGGTGCTGTCGCTTTGCTCGACATCCTTTGGAGTCATGGCGGCGATGCGGTCCACAGCGGCCAGACGAGCCGCGCGAACCGTGTTCTCGCTGACCGCCTTCTCAAGAAGGTCGGCGGCCTCCTCCTCCACTGTGCGGTGATGGACGGCGGCGAGTTCCTGAATCCGGGCGATCGCCTGGGGGCTGATGCTTTTGATCGTGATCGCGTTCATAGCTGCATGTCCTGATACGCAGTCTCATTGGGCGTCGCGCGGTCCGACGCTTTCACGACGCAACCGCGCCGGAGCAACAGGCGCTGATGCGGAGCGGCACGCTTCCAACAGCTTGCTATCGTTTCTTCGATAGACATCGTCGTATTCCCGTCGCCTCAATACACCCGCGCCTTCGGCTCGACGTAAGCGACCTCATTAGTCATCGTGTAGCTGTGCACCGGGCGATAATCGATTGAGGTTGTCTTCCTCTCGCGGTCGATCGTCGCGAGCGTATGTTTCATCCAGTTCTTGTCGTCGCGCTCCGGGAAATCCTCTCGCGCATGCGCGCCGCGCGATTCCGTGCGATTGGCGGCGCTCTCCATCGTCGTGACCGCCTGCACGATGAGATTGTCGAATTCGAGCGTCTCGATGAGATCGGAGTTCCAGATCAGCGAGCGATCGGTGATCTTGACGTCGGCGCCATCGCGCCAGACGGCGTTGATCTGTTCGACGCCTTCGGCGAGGACCTCGCCGGTGCGATAGACGGCGCAGTGCGACTGCATCGTGCGCTGCATCCTGTCGCGCAAGACCGCGGTGGGCGCGGAGCCGCTGGCGTTGCGGAAAAAATCGAGCCGCGACAGCGGAAGATCGGCCGAATCCGCCGGAAGTTCCGGCTGCGTATCGTTCGGCTTGATGAGTTCGGCCGCACGCAGCGCCGCGGCGCGTCCAAAGACGACGAGATCAATAAGCGAGTTGGAGCCCAGTCGATTGGCGCCATGCACCGAGACGCAGGCGCCTTCGCCGAGCGCCATCAGGCCCGGAACCACCTCGTCGGGATTGCCGTTACGCTTGCGCAGAGCCTCGCCGTGAAAATTCGTCGGTATGCCGCCCATGTTGTAATGCGCGGTCGGTATGATCGGAATCGGCTGGCGCGTTACGTCGACGCCGGCGAAAACCATCGAGCTTTCGGAAATGCCCGGCAGGCGCTCATGCAGGATCGCCGGATCGAGATGCTCGAGATGCAGATAGGCGTGATCCCTGTCCTTGCCGACGCCCCTGCCCTCGCGCACCTCCATCGTGATCGCGCGCGAAACCATGTCGCGCGGCGCGAGATCCTTCACCGAAGGCGCGTAGCGTTCCATGAAGCGCTCGCCTTCGCTGTTCGTCAGATAGCCGCCCTCGCCGCGCGCGCCTTCCGTAATGAGGCAGCCCGCGCCGTAAATTCCCGTCGGATGAAACTGCACGAACTCCATGTCCTGCAGCGGCAGCCCGGCGCGCAGCACCATGGCGTTGCCGTCGCCGGTGCAAGTGTGAGCGGAAGTGGCCGAGAGATAGATGCGGCCATAGCCGCCGGTCGCGAGCACGGTGAGCGCGGCGCGAAAACGGTGAATTGTCCCGTCATCGATCTTCAGGCACACGACGCCCCGGCAGGCGCCGTCCTGATCCATGATGAGATCGAGCGCGAAAAATTCGACGAAGAACTTCGTGTCGAGCTTCAGCGCCTGTCCGTACATCGTATGGAGCATCGCGTGGCCGGTGCGATCGGCGGCCGCGCATGTGCGCTGCGCCGGCGGGCCCTTGCCGAAGTCCGTCGTCATCCCGCCGAAAGGACGCTGATAGATCGTGCCTTCGCTCGTGCGCGAGAAGGGGACGCCCCAATGCTCCAGTTCATAAACTGCGGGCGGGGCGTTGCGGCACATATATTCGATGGCGTCTTGGTCGCCGAGCCAGTCGGAGCCCTTAACGGTGTCGTACATGTGCCATTTCCAATTATCCGGCCCCATGTTGCCGAGCGCGGCGGCGATGCCGCCCTGCGCCGCCACGGTGTGCGAGCGGGTTGGAAAGACCTTGGTGACGCAGGCGACGTTCAGTCCCGCCTCGGCGCAGCCGACGACGGCGCGAAGTCCCGAACCGCCTGCGCCGACGACGACGACGTCAAAAGTGTGATCGACGATCGCATAGGCCCGACCGCCCACCGACACATTTGATGCAGGACCCTTTGCAATCATCGATTAAGCCTTCTCGAATCTCATGTGCGCCGCGCGCGGCGTAGCTGCGTCGTTACAAGACGGGATCATTGAGCTCAAAGCAGCGATGTCGCGCTGCTTCCTGCTCTCGCCTGTCACGCCGACGTCTGTCGATCGCATCGTCCGACTACTTCGGCGCGGCGATGAGGAGGATCGCGAGGATCCAGATCGCTGCGATGACGCGCGACGCCCAAGTGTTGGCGACGATCGCCTGCGCCTTCAACGCTTTGTCGTGCACGTAATCTTCGATGATGTCATCCATGCCGCGTCGCGCATGGATCATGCCGATGACGCCAAACGCAAGCAGCACGAGCGCGGGAATCGGCCTGCCGATTTCGGCGCGCACCGCTTCGAGCGGCTTGCCGGCAAGTCCGAGAATCCACCAGGCGCTCAACATCCCAAGCGGGACAAGCGCATAAGACGTCAGCCGCATGAAGCGTGCATGGGGCGAACCGCTATGGTCGGAGACATAGGCGTCGCCGGGTCCGGTTCGACCGCTCTTGAATCTTGCAGCAACCGTCATGAATTCGCTCCGCTCAGCTCGCCAGCGTCTTGAAGATGAAGACGAGCAGCGTCAGCAGGATGCCGCCGACGAGCGTCCCCTGCGCCAGCAGTTCCCGCCCCTTTGCATCCATGTAAAGGCCGCGATCCCAGAGCGCGTGGCGCACGCCGCCGAGCAGATGATGAAAAATCGCCCAAACGACCATCAGCACAAGCAGATTGCCGATGAAGCCCGACGCGATCCAGGAAACGGCGGAGAAGGCCCCGCCGCCGATCGCCGCGCCGAGCAGGAACAGCGCCAGAAGCGCCATGCCGACGTAAAGCCCCGCGCCGGTGATACGATGCGCGATCGACATCGTCATCGTCAGGATGGGCTTGAAGATCGTCAGATGCGGCGACAGCGGCCGCCGCGCGGCGAGCCTGTCTGTGTCGGCGTCGGCCATGTGGAACCCTCTCGCGTGCGGCCGATTTCTTTCTCGGAACGCTTCCAAGCAGATAATTCAATTGTTGTGGCGCCGCAACCAAAAGCGATCGAACAGGCGCGGACGCAAAAGCCCCCGTCTTGGGGACTCTTGCGCGCGCGTTCATAGCATTTGGATTCAGTAGTTCGCCATCGCCGGTCCGGGAGGCGCCAGCATCCAGTTGAAGCGGTAGTTGACGCCCGCGCGAATAGTATTGAGATGCGCGCGCTGCTCGGTTTCGATGATGAAAGGCGCGACGTAGATAGAATCGTAATTCGCGCCCATGTTTGTGTAGAGATATTCGACCTTCGCCGACCAGTTCGGCAGGAAAGCGTATTCGAGCCCGCCGCCTGCCGTCCAACCGGTTCCCGTGCGGGCCTGAGAGCCAAACCATCCGTAGTTGAGACTCAGGTCGCCATAGGCGAAGCCGCCCGTGCCGTAAAGCAGCAGCTGCGCGTTCAGCATCGACACGCCCGCCCGCCCGCGCACCGTGCCGAACCAGTCGACGTTGCGCGTCACGCCCCACCCCTGATTGCCGTCGCCGCCGACGCTCGATCCTTGAAAATCCGTTTCCAGGCCGACGACAAAAAGCGGCGTGACTTGGTAATTATAGCCGATCTGGGCGCCGCCCACGACGCCGCCGGTGTTGGACCCGCTCGAGGGCGCCAGCCAATGTCCATAGTCGTCTCGATCGAGCCAGCCGCCGCCAAGATTGAGGCCGACGTAGATCCCGGTCCAGGTGAAGACTGGCGGCGGCGGAAGATAGGCCGCCGGCGGCTCCCTGCGCGAAGGCAGGTCTGCGGCCGAGGCGGACAGAGCGGCCAGGGACGCCGCGACGGCGAAGCCGAAAGCTCGTTTTTTCATTAGAACCTCGATGGTGCGTTCCTTGAAACGCCAGCGCCCCCGCCGGTTGCGAAATGAACGATCAACAATGGCGCAATTGCGAAATTTTATCGTTCATTTTCAATGCTTAATCGACATGCTTAGCCATCCGTTAACCGGCCTGAATTCTGCCGTGAAGCTCTTAACGCGCGCCGCTCAATCCGGCCTGGGGACCGCCCCGCTCCGACTGCCGCCCGCCGCTAACCCAGCGAGCGCCAGCGACGCGCAAAGCGCGCCCGCCCAGAAGGCGGCCTGGGGACCAAAGGCGTCCCAGAGCGCCCCCGCGCCCGCGCTCGCGACAAGCAGCGCGACGCCGCTCGCGAGATTGAAAACGCCGAAAGCCGAGCCGCGCAGCGCGAGCGGCGCGACGTCGGCGACAAGCGCGGCGAGCAGGCCCTGGGTGAGGCCCATATGCAGGCCCCAAAGCGCCACGCCCAGCCAAACGAGCGGCAAATGCTCGGCGACCGCCAAGGCGGCGTCGGCGGCGATCAGCGCGACAAGGCCCGCCATCAGCGGCGTCTTGCGATCGCCGCGATCCGAGAAGGCGCCGACGGGATAGGAGGCGCCGGCGTAGACGACATTCATCGCGACGAGCGCCAGCGGCGCGAGCGCCTCCGGCAGTCCGACGTCGCGCGCCTTCAAAATGAGGAAAGCTTCCGAGAAACGCGCCAAACTGAAGACGACGCCGATCGCCACAACGATCCAGAAGGGGCCGCCGAGCCGGCGGACTTCGTCGATGTGCAGCGGAAAACGCGCCGGCCGCGGCGGGCGAGAGGCTTCCGGTTCGCGCACGCCCAGCGCCAGCACCACAACGGCGAGAGCCGCCGGAATCGTCGCGATCCAGAACACGAAGGGGATGCTGTTCGCCGAGAACCACATGGCGGCCACAGCGACGGCCGGCCCGAGAAAGGCGCCGATCGTGTCGAGCGACTGGCGAAGCCCGAAAGCCGCGCCGCGAACGGAGGACGGCGCGATATCGGCGACAAGCGCGTCGCGCGGCGCCCCGCGTATGCCCTTGCCGATGCGATCGATGAAGCGGGCGGCCATGACCCAGGCGACATTCGGCGCCAGCGGAAACATCGGCTTGGTCAGCGCGGCAAGCCCATAGCCGATGATCGCCAGCTGCTTGCGGCGGCCGAACCAGTCCGATAGCGCGCCAGAAAAAATCTTGACGACCGAGGCGGTCGCCTCGGCGACGCCTTCGATGACGCCGACTTCGGCCATCGAGGCGCCCATCGCCCCGACGAGATAGATCGGCAGCAGCGCATGGATCATCTCGGAAGAAAAATCCATGAGCAGCGACACGAGGCCGAGCGCCCATACGCCCGAAGGTATGGCGCGCAGACGCGAGACGCCGCTGGAGTCGTTCATGAACCTACAAGGCTCGCGCGCTGACCCTCTCCCAAAGAGAGAGGGTCGGTCCGAAGGACCGGGGAGAGGGCCGCTCGCTTCACTCGAAGTCGATGTGAGCGGCGCGCCACTGCGTTACGCAAACCCATGCAGCGCGGCAACCCCTCTCCCGGCTGCTTCGCAGCAACCCTCTCCCCAGGGGAGAGGGTTAGCACGCGGATACCCTCTCCCGTCGGGAGAGGGTCGGTCCGAAGGACCGGGGTGAGGGGTTGCGATCTCTCCGCTTCAGGCGCAAGGAATCCGCTGCGGCTGCGCTAAAATGAGAGCAGGGAACCCCTCACCCGGCTGCTCCGCAGCCACCCTCTCCCGATGGGAGAGGGTTGGCGCGCGCTGCAATAAAGGCACGCGTTAAGCGCTACGCCTTCAGCGCCTGCGCCAGCCGCGCGATTCCGTTCTCGATCTCTTTTTCGGTGAGCGCGACGAAGCCCAGCATCAGCAGCCGATCGCCGCCGTCATTGTCGTCGAAGCGCAGCGCCGAGCCCGTCGCCAGCGAACAGACGCCAACGCCCGCGGCAACGCCTCTCTTCTCCACCTCGGCGGCGTCCGGAAAACCGTCCGGCAGCTTCCAGACGAGATGCATGCCGGCCTGGTCGCCGTAGATCTCGCAGGCGCCGAAATGATTCCGCAGCGCGCCCAGCAGCGCGTCGCGCCGATCGCGATAGAGCTGGCGGATGCGCCGCAAATGGCGCCCGAATTCGCCGCTCGACATGAAATCCGCCATCGCCGCCTGTTCTAGCCAGCTTTGGCCATTGTTCATCAGCATTTTCATGCGCCGGCCGGCTTCGGCGAGACGGCGGGGCAGCACGACATAGCCGAGGCGCAGTCCGGGTCCCATGCACTTGGAGAAGGTGCCGAGGTAGATGACGCGCTCGTTGCGATCGAGCCCCTTCAGCGCCGTCAGCGGCGAACCGATAAAACGGAAGTCGCTGTCATAGTCGTCTTCCATAATGTAGGCGTCGTACTGCGTCGCCCAGGCAAGAAGCTCGAGCCGCCGCTGCAGGCTCATGGTCACGCCGATCGGATATTGATGCGACGGCGTCACATAGGCGACGGCGCCCCTGGTTTTCGGCAATCGCGACACGTCGAGCCCGTCCTGGTCCACGGGCACGGGATGAAGCGTCGCCCCAAGGCTTTCGAGCACGAAGGCGGCGCCCTGATAGCAAGGCGACTCGACGACGGCGGTGGACCCGGGCGTCACGAGCAGGCGGCCGACGAGATTGAAGCCGTCCTGGCAGCCGCCGACGATGACGATCTGCTCCGGATCGGCGACGACGCCGCGCGCCGGCGCAAGATGTTTGGCGACGGCGCGCCGCAGCTCCATCAATCCTGCGGCGTCATTATAGCTCGTGAGATTGGCGCCGACCGCCTTCAGCCGATTCTTGATGTGATGCGACCAGGCCTTGAGCGGAAAGGATCGCGCGTCCGGCCGGCCCACCCAGAAATCGGCGGCGAGACGACGGCGCTCCGGGTCGGCGAGGCGATGGGTGCGCAACGCGCCGCAGGC
The DNA here is from genome assembly GCF_024448135.1 of Methylocystis suflitae. Classification (GTDB taxonomy): domain Bacteria; phylum Pseudomonadota; class Alphaproteobacteria; order Rhizobiales; family Beijerinckiaceae; genus Methylocystis; species Methylocystis suflitae. The sequence goes on along the minus strand of NZ_JAMRYX010000053.1, from coordinate 5,668 downwards.
CGCTGGAACTTCGATCGCAGCCCCCTGCTCTTGCGTCAGCGGCGTGCGGTGATCGGCCGACAGAAACGCCGTGTCCGGCAGATCCGGCGAAACGAAGGTGCCCACATATGGCTTCGTGCGGATATAGCCTTCGGCGATCAGGCGCTCATAGGCCAGCACGGCCGTGTTGCGTGAGACGCCAAGCTGGCTGCTCAATTCGCGCGTCGTCGGCATCGGATCGTCGCACTTCAGCTGACCATTAAGAATCATCGAGCGGATCTGATCGAAGATCTGGTTCTGCAGAGTGTTCTTGTCTGACTCGGCCAGAATGATCGACAGTTGCACATGCCCGCTCTTGACGATGGGCGCTGGACGATCCGTGGTCGTGAAGGTCATCGCTGCAATCTCCCCTGGGCGCAGGCTAATGCGCTTTCGACCGTGCCGCATAGGTCCACAGGTAAGGTAAGCATTGGCGCCAACTTTGGCAGGCCTGCAGGCGAGGACGCCAGCCAGAGAGGAGAACTGTTTTGATCTGGCGCCATGAGGTTGCTTGCTCCTGGCGCTTTTACTTGGACGCGCATTGGGGAAAGCTGCAATTGCCCAATCAGAGGCGCTAAGAAAATCGAGGGAGACCAAAATGTCGCTTGCGAACTCGCGCTTCGTGCCCCTCGCGTTTTGGGTCGGTTTTCTCGCCCTCGGCCTCGCCACCAACGTCAACCATGAAACAAAGGCGCGCGGTTTCGCGCGCGACAAGCAGGAGGTGAGCGTCGCCAGCGCTTCCGCCAAGCGCCTACCGCTGCTGATCCAGGATCTCCATCAACCCGTCATGCGCGACTGACCACGCCGAATTTCTTGCTCCTCGCGCCGCGCGAGCGGCGTTTTTTTTGCGCCGAATTCCTATGGTTTGCGCAGGGGCACGAGGCGGTTCAGCACGGTGATGGACAAGAAGCCGCCGACCCAGGCGCCCACCGCCGCGAACGCCACATAGGCCCAGTTCGACGTATAGCTGATCACCGCAAAGGCCGAGAGCAGATACCAGATGCTGCTCCAGCTCGCGGCGGCCACGCGCCGACGCTCCGACACGGCGGCGTTGAAGAACACATAGACCGCGTCGGTGATGGCGGTCGAGGCGGCGACGCCAATCCCAATCAACGGGTCAATCGCAGGCAGGTCCATGGTCTCCTCCGCTTTCGCCCGTTCAGGGCGGAGGGGAGCAGCTATGGACGCGGCAATGGAACGAGGCAATCGAGATGGCGAACGCGCCTTGGCCACGAGCGCTTACTCAGCGCGGCCGGCCTGGGCAGGCGCCTCTCCACACGCCCAAACGCATGTCTTCGCGGATTTGCCCTCGCAAAACGGCTGATAAAGGACGTAGTACCAGACCGAGTAAGGGATCGGACCGTCGGGTTGAGTCTGGGCGCCCCCGGGCATGCGCAGGATAGTGGGCGCCCTTGCCTGGGGCGCCTTTGCTTGGGGCGCCTTTGCGTGATCTTTCGACTGGGCCGCGCCGGCGGCGACGGAGAGGCCAAGCAGGGTGAGGACGAGATATTTCCACATATGCTGGCCCTGCCTCTTCAAACGAAGCAAGACGCCAGATGGCGCGCGAATATGCTCGGGCAAGCGACGAGCTACAGTTTCGCGCGCACGTCGGGTCAATGTTGCAAGGCTTGCGGCGACGGGCGAACCGAAATGGGCCGCCTAAATGGTGGGCGCGACAGGGATTGAACCTGTGACCCCTACGATGTCAACGTAGTGCTCTCCCGCTGAGCTACGCGCCCCAGGCCCGTGGGCCGGAGCGCCCGTCTATACTGACGTACGCGGCAACGCGCAAGCGGGGTTTGCCTGCGACGTTGGGAAACAGCCTTGACCGCAAGCCACGGAAAGAATTGACGTTCCGTAAAGGACGCGGGCTTCGCGTGCAAAAGTTTTGTGACATTGAGCGATTTCGAGTCTTGCGGCGCGCCCGCTTTGTGGCAGACTTAACGCCGCTCCCGCTTGTCGAGCGGAGAGAGTTAAGGAGGTTTCGCATGTCCTTGCAGGGCCATATCGTCGAACTCCAGCGCCGCCACGAGGCGCTTAAAAAGGAGATCGAGCAGGAACAGCTGCATCCCCAATCGGACGAATTGAAGATCCTGGAACTCAAGCGCAAAAAGCTGCAGATCAAGGACGAGCTCGCCAAATTGTCGATTAGCGAAACGCGACATTAGCGTTTCCCTTCGCTCACTTTCTGCTTCACGCCATGGGCGGAGAGAGATCTCCGCCTTATTTTTTTGGCATTCGCGCCGCGGCGCGCGATTTGCGAGACCCGGTCCTTATGCCCGTTACCGAGCTTTATCGCGCCGAGACGTTGCACGAAGGTCTGGGCGAGCCCTTCTTCGACCGCGTCGAACCTGCCACGTTCCCCGAACATCGACTTCGCTACCGCAATCAGCGTTGGGCGGCGCGGGTCGGCCTCGACGGGCTGAGTGATGCGGAGTGGGTTGAGCACATGGGGCGTTTTTCGCCGCTCCCGGGCGGGCTCGCGCATCCGCTGGCGCTGCGCTACCACGGCCACCAATTCCGCGTGTACAACTCGGATCTCGGCGACGGTCGCGGCTTCCTGTTCGCGCAATTGCGCGACGCCAAGGATGGCCGCCTGCTCGATCTTGGCACCAAGGGCAGCGGCCAGACTCCCTGGTCGCGGCGCGGCGATGGGCGGCTGACGCTCAAGGGCGGCATGCGCGAGATTCTGGCGACGGAGATGCTGGAGGCGCTCGGCGTCGACACTTCCAAAACTTTCAGCCTGATCGAAACAGGCGAGGCGCTGATGCGCGGCGACGAACCCTCGCCGACACGCTCAAGCGTGTTGGTGCGCCTGTCGCATTCGCATATTCGCATCGGAACGTTTCAGCGTCTCGCCTTCCATGACGACGCCGCGGCGATCGAGAGGCTGCTCGACCACGTCTGCCGCCACTATTTTCCCGCCCTCACCGATCTTCCGGCGCCGGAGAGGGCTCTCGCCTTTCTCGACGAGGTCACAGCGCGCGTCGCCCGGCTCGGCGCCGGCTATATGGCGTCAGGCTTCGTTCATGGCGTGCTCAATTCCGACAATATCAACGTCACCGGCGAGAGCTTCGACTATGGCCCATGGCGCTTTGCGCCGGTCTACGACCCGACCTTCACCGCCGCCTATTTCGACGAAAGTGGGCTTTACGCCTTTGGCCGCCAGCCCGGCGCGCTCGGCTGGAACCTGTCCCGTCTGGCCGAATGCCTGATCCCCCTCATCGGGTTAAAGGCCGCCGAACAGGTTCTGGCGACCTTCCCCACGCGCATTCAGCAGGAATTTCGGGCGGCGCTGCTCCGTCGGCTGGGGCTCGCCTCGGCCGGCGAGGAAGCCGACGCTGCGCTGGCGAAGGCCTTTGTCGATTTTCTGACAGTGACGCAGGCCCCCTTCGAACAGACCCTCTTCGACTGGCGCGGCGGCATGGCGTCCGCCGGGCGCGCCAAACACAGTCCGTCCGCGGCGCATTACGAAGCGGAAGCTTTCACGCCACTTCGCGCCGCTTTGGCCGAACATGAGCCGGCGCCGACGGCGCGCCTGGATCACCCCTATTTCCAGCGCTCGGCGCCCTGTACGATGCTGATCGACGAGGTCGAGGCGCTTTGGGCGGCGATCGCCGAGCGCGACGACTGGACGCCGCTTTACGCCAAGATCGCTGCAATCGACGAGATGCGGAGCGCCTATGAATGACGACAGAGCAATTCGCTTGAACGACCCTTGCCCGCGGCGCGATAATTGCGCTCCAGAGCAAACGATTCCCCAACGTTCAATGGCGTTCGAGGGCGACTGTCAATGAACGATACGAGCGAGATCGACACGGGCGTGACTCGCGCTGAAGTCGCGCGGCTTCGTTTGGAGCATCACGATCTGGAGACCGCGATCGACGCGTTGCTGGCGATCGGCGCCGCCGATCAGCTGCAGATTCAGCGGCTGAAGAAGCGCAAGCTGCTGCTGCGCGACCGCATCGCCTATCTCGAAGACCAGCTCACGCCCGACATTATCGCTTAAGCTGGGTTGGCTTCGTTCCTCTCGCCGCTCTGTGGCCGGATCGCCGCTTATGGCCGCCCCGCCACGAAGCCGAGGGCGCGGAGCAGCAGCGGCATGGTGAGGCCCTGAACCACAATCGAGAAGCCGACCACTGCGAAAGTGATGGCGAGTATCTCGTCGCGTTGCGGCAGATCGCCGGGAAGCGATAGCGCCAGGGCGAGCGCAAGCGCGCCGCGCAAGCCGCCCCACCAGAGAACATGCTGCTCGCGAAACGAGATCTTCCATCGCGAAAGGAAAAACAACGAACTCAACGGATAGACGACGACGGCGCGCGCGCAAAGCACCGTAGCGATCCCCACGGCCAGCGCCGTCGCCCCAATGGCGCCGAACGGAGTCGACGCCACATCCGCGCCAATCATGAGAAACACCATCGAATTGGCCAGGAAAGCCGCGAAATCCCAAAAGGACAGAACGAATTCGCGCCCCTTGAGGGTGATGTAGCCGCCTTCGTGCTCGCTCAGCAGGCCCAGATTGCCCATGACGAGGCCGGCCGTCACCGTCGCCAGCACGCCGGAGACATGGAAATATTCGGCGACCAGAAAAGAGCCGAATGCGGCGATGGTCGTCAGCGCCGCTTCGATGAGATGTTCCGAGGTGCGCAGCGAGGCGAGGATGGCGGCCCCGCCGAACAAGGCCCCGACAATGACGCCGCCGAACACGACTTTCCCGAGAGTCAAGGCGGTCGCCGCGGCGCTCTGGTCCGCGCCGCCGCTCTGCACGAAGGCGAGCGCCATGACGAAGAGCACCGCCGCAGCGCCGTCGTTGAGCAGGCTTTCGCTTTCGACCAGCAGCCGCATGCGGCCTTTGATCCGGTTGTCCTTGAACATCGCAATGATCGCGACCGGATCCGTCGCCGCGATCAGCGCGCCAAACAGCATCGCCGAGAAAAGAGGCCAGTGGAGCAACGTCGTCATCGACGCTGTGACAACGGCTGCGGAAACGACCGTTCCGATTCCCGCGAGCGCGAGCAAAGGCAGCGAATCGCGCACCAGTTCGCGCCAGGACAGGGTCAGCGCCGCCTCGAACAGGAGCGGCGGCAAGATGAGGTCGAAAATCAGATCATGAGTCAGATGCGGCGCGAAGTCGGCGCCCGACAAAGCGACGGCGGCGCCGACAAGAACCAGTCCGACCGTATAGGGCAGTCTGATCTGACGCGCGGCAATTGCGACGATCATCGCAACGGCCAGCACCGCGACCGCTTGCCTCAGACCTTCATCCATGTCGCGTCTACTCCAATCAAAGAAAATCTTGCAGGGTTGTTTAGCTGCGCGCCGCCCGCTCGCGAAGTGAAATCGGCCTGCGATCGACGCCAATCGCGCGCTTGCCTATCGGGAAGCCATCGTCTATGCCGCATGGCTTCCCTTTGCGAAGGAAGCCAGAGTGGGGAAGTCGAAGCCGCCGGTCGCCGTCATCATGGGGTCGCAGTCCGACTGGGCGACGATGCGCCACGCGGTGGAAACTCTCGCGGCGCTCGAGATCGGCTATGACGTGCGCATCGTTTCGGCCCATCGCACGCCCGACCGGCTGGCGGCGTTCGCGAAGGGCGCCGAATCGGAAGGCTTCCAGGTCATCATCGCCGGGGCTGGCGGGGCCGCGCATCTG
>NZ_JAMRYX010000052.1 GCF_024448135.1 Methylocystis suflitae | reverse complement strand
CTTCCTGAAACCAATGATGATAGCGGAGATTGACGCGACCTCGTCGTCACTTGGCGGCTTGCAACGCTGCCAAGGCTCGAATTCAACATTCTCGGCAACCTCACCGGTCGCCTTGGAACGCCGAGTATTTCCTATCTTGGCCGTGCAGGCGGCGATGACCCTAGGACAAATCGCTACAGAATTGGCTGAAGGGCATAACTCTTGGCAATTCACCAGGAATTCGAATCTCGTAGCGCATCGCGTGCAATTCGACGCCGTTCCGAATTCAAGTCCCAACTTCCATCACAGCTCATTGCGCCGCAGCGCGCCTCGATAAACGTAGACAGATCGTCAACTGCGCGTTGCGCGGCGCGTGTTGCAGCAGTCCGTGCGAGACCGCCAAAAAAGAAGCCAATCAGGGCGCAGCGCGGCTCAAAGCGGCCGGAAACTTCAACTAAGGTGCCGGTGGCGACAGGGTTTATCGTCCAGCGGACTTCAGCACAACGGAACGGCCCCCCGCAGCCTGTACGACAAGGCTTTCCCGGGATCGAACTCTATGAGTTCTTCATCCACGGCTGATCGGCCCATGATGGGCTTGGCCAGTTCACAGGAGCGTACCGTCCCGACATGGACCGTTTCCGTGCTGCGGCAACAATGCGACAGCTGGGAGGCCCAGCGGTGTTCCATTCCGAAATCTCCCAGGATGGACCACAAATGCAGAATCGGCCTCGATGGTGCGGCTTACAGAAGTCTCTATTGCTTGGTTTTTTTTCGTGCGCTTCATCTTACACAACCTTCCCTCGTCTATGAGCTAAGGCGCCGCATGCCGCCCGACCCGCGTTGATCAGATCCGCGACGCGAGGCGTGAACCCTTCAAACGAGCCGATCGCCGAGCAGGCCACCGCAACTGAGAACGCCTGCCGAGCGCGCACCTGAGGGGAAGGATCCGATTTTATCTCACGGCGTCTCAAGGCGCCGCGCAGAGCGTTCTCAAGCGCATTGGACAGGCGGTCGAAGAATGCCTTGATCTCTACCGCCACCTGAGGCTCCGCAGCGATCTTATTCGCAGCGGTTCGCATGACGAGGCAGCCAGACCAACCCGATTGCCGGGCAGCGTGCTCAAACTTGTCCCAGAATTCGGCGATTTCCGCCAAACCCGCCTCAGCGCTCTCCAAGTCGTGCAGAAGGCGCTCGCCGACCATCTGTCGGTAGCTCATTAGCGCGGCAACAAGCAGCGCCTGCTTGTCCGGCCAAAGCGCATAAAGTCCCTTGCGGCTCGCGCCAGTCTCTCCCACAAGGGTGTCGAACGATACGGAATCGTATCCCCGCTGCCAGAACAGAGTCATCGCGGTTTGCACCGCTGCGTCAGGGTTAAACTCTCTCGGCCTTCCCATTGCCTTCTCCATCGCGCCCATGCTCGTTTGACAGAGAACGCGCATTCTTTTATATCCGACCAGGATAAGAGAACCGCAAGTCTCTTTTCCACGGAAGGAGAGCTGGGATGACAACGCTTAGGGCTGAGCGCGACATCGCTGCGGACGCCAGCGTCGTCTGGGCGCTGCTAAAGGATTTTCACCGCATCGATGCATTCAATCCGAACCTGTCACGCTCCGCCCACATCGACGGCACACCCCTCGAAGGAGTCGGCGCCGGACGTCGCTGCGAACTTAACGACGGGCGAAACTGGATCGAGGAACGCGTTGTCGATTGGCGGCCTGGCGAAAGGTACACGGTCGAGATATACGCCGGCACGATGCCGATACGCGATGTGCGGACGACGCTCGCGGTGTCACCGAAGGGAGCGGTGTCGCGAGCCGCCATGCAAATGACCTACACGCCCAAGTTCGGCCCCGTCGGTCAGTTGCTCGATCTACTGATGCTGCGCCGGAAAATGAAGGGGCTGATGGATAGCGTGCTCGAGGGGCTCGAGCAGAAATCTGTCGAGAGCCTGGCAGAGCCCACGCCACGGCGAGCGCAGAGGCAGGAGTGCGCCTAGCGTCAGCGGGTCACTGAAGAAATTGCTTATTTCCGCGCTCGCCAGATTGCTGTCGTTCGCGCGTTCCATCCAGCATTCTGCCAGCCGTCCGTTCTCGACTCGCAGACGACGATTCCATCCTGGACCCAGGCAAAACTCGATTACCACGCCGCCGCGGCGCGCGCGCGAGGTCGGGCGGTTCATGTTCCGCGTCGGCAAGGAACTCGAAGCAGAAGCGTTGCGGCGCTCGACCCGGCGCGCCCCGGTTCCGTGCGCCGATCAAGCGAGCGCGCGAAATCCTTCTTAAGGGACAGAACGTGTGGAGGCCATCGGGGACTTGGTTGAGACAGCGGCGTTCCTGGATGGCGCCCGCGCCAGCGGCGTTCAGGTTGAGGCATCTGGCCGCTTAACGGCGCTGCTCAGTGAGCAGGCCCACCCCAATCGGGTCCGCGAAGTGGGGGGATTTGGTAGCGGAGGTCCGTTACCGCCGATCCCCCCGACTGAATTCGTTGGCGTTTTCATTTTCGTTCACATTACGGGACGAAAGATTGCGCGATGATAGACCGGCCGCGCGCGCGAGCATCCCAACATCATCGAAGAACCAACTACCGACACACAAATTGAGAAATCTCACCGGAAAAGAATTTCAGTCAGTTCCGTAACCAGGAACCGGTCTCGCTCGAAGAATGTCTTAGCCGTTTTTGACGACGCACCTGCGTAGAGGATCCGGAGTCGAGAATCTGAACGAGAGCTCGGACGGCGTCGTGCGTATCGCTGCGATTGGTCCTGATCCTGCTTCGCGATCGGAGCACTCACGCCCGTAGGCAGAATTGTGGGGCGCGTCCACGAGCGAATAAGAGTTTCATGCCCCAAGGATGGAGTCCAATAAGGGAGGACGACATGAAAAAGACAGCTCAAATCGCGTTGCTCGCATCCCTGCTCTTCATTGGCGTCGCAGGCGGTAGCGCAAAAATCGTCAATTCACTCAGGTCCGGCGCCAGCGATCCCTGCCTTGGCTATGCAATTTGCCAGTGACTCGAGCCTGACGGAATCGTTCGGAACTGCTTGTAAGCAAGCAAAGGCCCACAACTGGCCGAAAGAAGATTAAGCCGCTCACCCTCCATGAACGCCGTGGCTCACACAACGACGATGTTCCGACACGCAGTTTCCCAATTCTGGCGCTCGTTAACGGCAGTTCCACTCGGCGAGCCGGCGCCGGCTCATATTCCGTCACGGTTGAGAGGAGTGATTGCGCAGGAACATAAGCAGGGAGAACTGCTTATCGCTTGGGCGCAAGGCGCCTTGCTGCTGATTTGGAGCGCGCTCTATGCGCTCGCGCCAAGAGCTTTACCCTCGCAAGCATTCGAGTCCGTTCCGTGGACGCTGGCGGCCTATGGCGCGTTCATCATCGTCAGGCTCATCCTGATTTATCAAAACCGACTCGCGGATTGGCATGTAGCGCTGACGATCATCGTCGATATAGGCGTGCTGATGTTGCTGATTTGGAGCTTTCATCTTCAATATGATCAGCCGCCAGCTTTTTACTTGAAGGCGCCAACACTGCTTTATGTCTTTATTTTTATAGCTTTGCGCACATTGAGTTTCGAGGCGCGATGGGTGTTGCTCGCAGGAGCGGTCAGCGCCGCCGGCTGGGGCGGTCTCTTACTCTACGCCATAGTGGCGCAATCGGATAATCCACCGGTCACTCACGACTATGTCCATTACATGAATTCGTCGAGCATTCTGCTCGGCGCGGAATTTGACAAGATTGTCTCGATTCTCATGGTTACGGCGGTGCTGGCATTAGCGTTGCGGAGAACGCGACAACTTGTTCTGCGTTGCGTCGTCGATCATGCTGCGGCAAACGACTTGTCTCGCTTCGTCGCAAGAGGCCTGGCGCAGAGAATCGCGCACGCCGAGGCGCCGATCGAGCCCGGTCAGGCGGAGCTGAGATCGGCTGCCGCCCTCGTTATCGACTTGCGCGATTTCACAAGGATTTCTCGCCGCCTGACGCCTCAGGAGGTAATGCAGCTGCTCGGCGAGTATCAAAGGCGGGTTATACCGCTCGTTCAGCGTAGCGGAGGATTCATCGACAAATTCCTCGGCGACGGAATCCTCGCGAGTTTTGGCGCTGTGATCGTAAACGATACTTATGCCGCTGACGCACTCCGCGCTGTCGATGCGATCGCGTCGGAGCTTGAGGCGTGGCGCACTACGCGCATCGAGGCTGGCTTAGTGGCGCCCTCGTTTGGCTTGGCAGTCTCAACGGGCGATGTTTTGTTTGGCGCGGTTGGCGACAGCACAAGGCTCGAGTACACGATTATAGGCGACGCCGTCAATTTCGGCGCCCGGCTCGAAAAGCACTCCAAGATTGAGCGGGTGACGGCCGTAACCGATACGGCGACGTTTGAACTTGCTCGGTCTCAAGGTTACGCATCAACCGAAAGGTGGGGTTATCGTCTTGGGCGCGAAATTGCGGGCGTCGACTATCCAGTGGATCTCGCGGTTCTAATCGAGGCGGGGCGTTCCTCCAATGGACCTCGGTTACCGGCGGCGGCGACCGTATAGAAACTCCCAACCGGAAAGACGCGCGAGCGACGCGGCGTCGTCGACGTCCTCGTGCATATTGAGCATCGCGACCGAAGCGCCGGCTAAATTCGCCAGACTGTCGGATAACGCATGTTCCGTCGACCACCGCACGTCGCGGAAGGGATCAACGAAGCGGGGTCGGCGGCGAAAGCCAACGGCCCAATAGCCACCGTCCGCTGCAGGGCCAAAAACCGCGTCATGATTGCGCAACGCCCGAAAAGCGCCCGCCACTTCGACAATCGTGACCCGCGGCACATCGGAGCCCATGATGAGTACGGGTCCCGCCGGCAACGCTTTTGCGACCCGCGCCATGCGCTCGCCGAGGTCGCCCTTGCCTTGCGGCAAAACGCCAAAGCGAGGCGGCCAAGGTCCAGAGCGATCGGGCGTCACCGCGAGCCATGTTATCCAGCGCGGATCGGCGCCGAGACGTTGAAGTGTCTGCGTGAGCATAACGCGCTGAAACCTCAACGCCTGCATAGGCCCTATGCCTGCCTCGAGGCGCCGCTTGCCGGCGCCGTATCGCGGCGCGCGCGTAAAAATGACAAGATGCGCGCGAAGACCCATGGTCAGCCGTAGACGCGCTTTATCAACCGAGGCGGAACACGCGCAAAATAGAGCAAAAGGCAAAGGAGGTTGCGGGCGCTGCGCCGCAGCCATCCCTCCCGACGCCACCGCGCGGCGGAGGTGCGCGCCGTTACGGGAAGCGCTACGACGCGGCGCCGACCGATCCGGCGCGCGAAGTCGACATCCTCCATCAGCTCCAGCGGCTTATAGCCGCCGACAGCGCGATAAAGGTCGCGATGAATAAGCAGGCCCTGATCGCCATAGGGCAAGCCCAGTCTCCTAACGCGCCAGGCGACCATTCGCTCCAGACGTCGCGCTTGCCGTGACGGATCATCCAGAGCGAAGCGGAAGGTCGCCGCCTTCGTCCGATTTGCCGGGTCCTTGCAAAAATGGGTCACGGCCTTCCGCCAGCCTTCCTCCAGCAAAGTATCGGCGTGAAGAAACAAGAGCCAGTCGCCCCTTGCTTGCTCGGCGCCCGCGCGCAATTGCGGGCCGCGTCCTCTCGGCGCGACAATGACCCGCGCGCCCCAGTCGCGCGCCATCTTGGCGCTAGCATCGGTTGAGCCGCCGTCGACGACGAGAACTTCGCCGTCGACGCCAGAGAGCGCCGCCAGTGCTCCTGGCAGCGTTCGCGAAGCGTTCAAGATCGGAATGACAATCGATAGGCTCATGCTGACCGCCTATTGAGGCCTTCGTCGCGACGCGGGAAAGGTTACTTCCGTGCCGGAGATTAGAAAACATCCTCGAGGAAGGCAGTTGGCCGACTATATAGCTGCGGCGCGACATATCCGCCGCAGCGGTGAAACCTTTTGTAGCGCAGATTCGAATTGCTTAACTGAACATCAAGGAACCGTCGTATGAGAGTCCCTTCGGTCAGTGTCTTGAATGGGGAATGCGTTCGCGCAGACCTTTCCCGGGCGGCGGCCCAATTCGCTGATCCAGACGTCACGGCCAAGGGTGAGCGCCGCGCGTCGGTTCCCTTTCACCGTCTTGAAACCTTGTGGTTCAACACGGGGACGCTTTGCAATCTCGCCTGCGAGGGGTGCTATATCGAATCCTCGCCGCGCAACGACCGCCTTTCCTATCTGACGCGCGCTGAGGCGGCGGCCTTCCTGATGGAAGCGGCGGGGCTCTTTGGTGGACCGTTAGAAATCGGATTCACCGGCGGCGAGCCCTTCATGAACCCCGATACGCCGGGAATGCTCGAAGATTGCCTCACCGCGGGCCATCGGGTTGTTATCCTCACGAATGGGATGAAACCGATGCAGCGCGCGAAGGCGAAGCTGCTCGATCTCAGAGCGAGATTCCCAGGCAGGCTGACGATACGCGTATCGCTCGACCATTACGAAGCGGCCGGCCATGAAAAAATTCGCGGACCTAACAGCTGGGAACCTGCGATCGACGGCTTGCGCTGGCTCGCGTCCAATAATTTCGATCTGACCATCGCTTCGCGTCTCGTATGGGATGAGACCGAGGCCGAGACGCGAGGCGGATTTCGCGCGCTGTTCGACAGGCTCGGGTTGAGCGTCGACGCAGACGACGCCGCTCGATTGGTCCTCTTCCCGGAAATGGACGCGCGCGAAGATGTGCCTGAGATCAGCGAAGGCTGCTGGAGCATATTGGGCCGCTCTCCCATGGAGATGATGTGCGCGACTTCGCGGATGGTGATCAAGCGCAAGGGAGCTGAGCGGCCTGCTGTTGTGTCCTGCACGCTTTTGCCGGACGCGCATGGCTTCGAGTTGGGGACGACGCTCGCGGAGTCATTCCGCCCGGTCAGTCTCAATCATGTCTTCTGCTCGCGTTTCTGCGTTCTTGGCGGCGCTTCGTGCAGCGCGAAGGGAGACAATGGATCGTGAGCGAACAAATTACGTGCGACATTTGCATTATCGGCGCCGGCTCCGCCGGTCTCTCGGTCGCCGCGGGCGCGGCGCAGATGGGCGCCCAGACGATTCTTATCGAGGCAAACCGCATGGGCGGAGATTGCCTAAATACAGGCTGCGTGCCGTCGAAATCGCTGCTCGCGGCCGCCAAGGCCGCGTACGCGGTTTCGCGAGCGACGCGCTTCGGCGTTCATGGCGGCGAGCCCCGCGTCGATTTCGCTGCTGTCAACGCCTATGTGCACGACGTGATTGCATCGATCGCGCCGCACGACTCGGTTGAGCGCTTTGTTGGGGTAGGCTGTACGGTAATACAGGCGCGCGCCCGGTTTATAGATGAACGAACGATCGAAGCCGGCGGAAAAACAATCCGCGCGCGGCGCTTCGTGCTCGCGACAGGAAGCCGCGCCGCGATCCCCGACATTCCGGGAATCGAAGAAGTTCCTTATTTCACGAACGAGTCGATCTTCGAGAATTCGGTCCTACCGAACCATTTGCTCATCATTGGCGCCGGGCCGATCGGCTGTGAAATGGCGCAGGCGCATCGGCGCCTCGGCGCGAAAGTCACCTTGCTCGATATTGGTCCAATCTTGCCCAAGGATGATCCGGACGCGGTCGCCGTAGTGCGCGAGACGCTCGCCGAAGAGGGCGTCGACATACTGGAAAACGCAACAATCGCACGGATAGAGAACAGAACTCGCGGCGTCGCGCTCGTGATTGAGACGGAGGCTGGAGAGAAACGCCTCGATGGCTCGCATCTGCTTCTTGCTGCCGGCCGCAAGCCAAATATCGAAAATCTTGGTTTAGAGGCGGCCGGCGTGCGCTTCTCCGGAAAGGGCGTCGAGGTTGATGCGCGCCTGCGCACGACGAACAAAGGGATTTTCGCCGCGGGAGATGTGATTGGCGGACTTCAATTCACGCATATGGCGAACTATCACGCCGGCGTCATCATTCGTAATGCGCTTTTCCGGCTGCCAGCGAAAAGCAAGCCATCGCCCTTTCCATGGGTCACTTATACCGACCCCGAACTCGCTCAGGTCGGTCTCAACGAAGAACAGGCGCGGGACCACTATGGCGACGGCGCGCAAGTGCTGCGCGCCGAATTTCGAGACAACGACCGCGCGCGCGCCGAGGGGACGACTCGCGGTTTTCTCAAAGTCGTTACGACCAAGCGCGGGCGGGTGCTCGGCGCGACGATGGTCGGCCAGAAGGCCGGCGAATTGATCGCGCCCTGGACGTTAGCGATCTCTCAAGGCCTGAAAATCGGCGCCATCGCCAATCTCATCGCTCCCTATCCGACGCTGGGCGAAATCTCCAAGCGGGCCGCTGGGAGCTACTACACGCCGACGCTCTTTTCTCCGCGCACGCGCAAACTCGTGCGCTTTCTGGGACTTTTTGGATGAATCTCAAACGCGTCGTCCCTCTCCTCGTTCTAGTGGCGCTCGTCGCGGCCGCCTTTGCGTTCCGGCTCGATCGCTACCTCACGCTCGAAGCTCTGAAAGACCATCGCGCCCTACTTCTCGCCTTTGTGGAGGCTCACGCATTTACGGCGGCGATCGGCTTTGTCTTTGCCTATGCCGCTGTCGTCGCGCTTTCCCTGCCTGGCGCGACAATCATGACGCTGGCCGGCGGCTTCCTCTTTGGCGTGCCGCTTGGCGCAACGCTGACCGTCATTGGCGCGACGGCGGGGGCGACGCTGCTGTTTATGATCGCGCGTTCGGCCTTTGGCGATTTGCTGCGTCAACGCGCCGGGCCGTTTCTCGCCCGCATGGCCGAGGGCTTTCGCAAGGACGCCTTCAGCTATCTGCTTTTCCTGCGCCTTGTGCCGGCCTTCCCGTTCTGGGCCGTCAATCTGGTCCCGGCGCTCCTCGATATGCGCCTTGCTCCCTATGTTGCAGCGACCGCACTCGGGATTATCCCGGGGACTACGATCTACACAGCCTTTGGCGCAAGCCTGGGACAGGTATTCGACGCCGGAGACGATGTGCGGCTGAAAGACGTGTTCAGCCCGACCCTGATCGCCGCCCTTGTTGGGCTCGGTCTTTTGTCGCTACTGCCGGTCGCCTTGCGCCGATTGCGCAAAGCGCCGTCTTGAGCCTCATCTCTCTCACTGATGGAAATCCGCAAATGTCTGTTGTGCCGGCGAAAGAGATAATCGACTATCCGTGGTTCATTCGCCTTTTCTTCTGGAAGCAACGGCGAACCTATGGCCGCGTGCTCGATCCCGGCCTGCTGTGGGGTCGCTCCCCTTGGGTTTTCGCGGCTGTCGCATTACTTTATGGCGCACTGGATCGGCGGTCGTCCCCGCTCTCGCCTGCACTACGATCTCTCGTGACAGTGCGAGTCTCGCAAATCAATCATTGCGCGTTTTGCGTCGACATCAATTCGGCGACGCTGGCGAAGCGCGGCGTCCCAATGCAGAAAATCGAGGCGCTCCCCGCATGGCGGGAGCGCGCGCTCTTCACCGCGGACGAAAAGCTCGCTCTTGAATACGCCGAAGCAATGACGATTACTGAGCCGGGCGTAAGCGACGACTTGCGAGCGAAACTAAAACTGAGGTGGCCCGACGACGCCATCGTAGAATTGACCGGTTTAATCGCGTTTCAGAATCTTTCATCGAAATTCAACGCGGCGCTCGATGTCGCACCTCAGGGTTTTTGCGTCGCGCCGACGCAACCGAGCGCGAGTTCCCTTTCTCCATAGTCCAGGCCGTCGCTCGACGGCCATGAGTCACTGCGCGCGCCATAATCACATGCGAGCGACGAAGGCTCGCACGCGCCCAATTCCGTGACGGGATTGCTGAACACTAAATGTTCGCCGATCGCGCGCATCGCATTTGCGATGCTTCCACGGCATTTGTAACTTTCAGACAGTTCGTTCGAAGAATCCATTGTCGAATGCGGCCAACGCTTCGAGGCGCGAGATCTAAGCGCCCGTTTCGCCGCGCAAGACATGAGGACGCTCATGAACGCCATCACGGCTGCTCTTTCGATCTACGCTGCGGCTGCTGTCGTCATCCTTGTCGTCACGCTCATCGCCGTCGGTTGAGCGCCATCGTAGCGCATGGTCGAGAGCTTTTGATCCATTCTTAACGAGCGCGGCACACGCGGCCCAGCGTTCCGACTGTGCAACTTCTTCTGAACAGGTGAGTGAGCGGCGAGCGCCTTCGCCGCGTGATGAATCGACGCCACTCATGCGTTGTCAAAAAACGAACCGCGTGAAGTGTGAGTAGCGCCTCGGTTCCCTGCCTTCCAAGACTGTGCTTTGAAAAGGCAATGCCGCAAGCGTTGGGGCTTTGCATCGCTGATCGCCTTCGCACAATACGCCTCTCACGCAGGCGCTTCACGTTTTTGTTTTTTCGCTTCACGACATGCGTCGCAGTATCTGTGGGACACGTTCGATTTGCCGCCGTTCTCGCATCAATGAATTTGTCCACGTGTAACTTTCGTCACCGCCGTTCGAACTGGGAAACATGGAGAGCGTTCGCCGCTAACGTCACTTCGTGATCGGAGTGCAAATGCAGCCGATGCAACAAGGCCGCGAGCTCCAGATCAAACCAGTATGAAGGAACGGCAAGATGAAACAGCGAATCTCGGCTTTGGCTCTCGCCACAGTTCTCGCCACAGGCTCGGCCAATGCGGCCGATCTTCCTTCCCGAAAAGCGTCTCTCGCATACATTCCGCCGCCGGCGTTCTCCTGGACGGGTCCTTATGTCGGCCTCAATGCGGGCTATGGCTTCGGCCAGCGTTCAGACTTCAACGGTTTCGTCGGCGGCGGTCAGGTCGGGTTCAATTATCAGCTGACGCCATTGTTGGTCGCCGGCCTCGAAACTGACTTTCAGGGCGCCGACATTTCTACGCGAAACGGCGGCTTTAATGTCAGCTTCTTTGACGTGCTGCCGACGAAAGTCGAGTGGTTTGGCACGGTTCGCGGTCGCGCTGGCATTGCGCTGTTTAATTCGCGGTTGCTCGTCTATGGCGGCGGTGGATTGGCGTACGGGAGAGTGAAACAGGCGGGGCTCTTCAACGAATACGGGGACACGCAGACAGGCTGGACAGCGGGCGGCGGCGTCGAATGGGCTCCCGCAGCCTTTCCCAAATGGTCGGCGAAGGTCGAATATCTCTACACCAGTCTGAGCAACAACGGCGGAAACGCATTTTTTGCCGGCAATCGCGGGGACACACGATTTCACACCGTCCGCGCGGGCGTGAATTATCACTTCAATCTGTTTGCGCCCGCGTCGATCCTGGCAAGATTCTAGTCGAGCAAGCCGTCAAGCAAGTGCGATCCCGGCGCTCGCCGCCGGGCCGACGATGTGATCTCCGCGATACCCGCGCGGATCGTGGAGAACGTCGACTCTTAAACGTATGCCCTGGAACGGCCGCCAGAGTCGACGGCATAATTGCTGCCCAGAAGGAGCCACGAATGCGAAGAATTGCCGAAGTGATTGACGTAGCTTTTTGGGGGGGTGTGCGCGTGGCGTCACTTCTCGCGCTTATATCTTACGCGGCTGCGGCGACAACCGAGCCCGCGGATCTCTTCCGCGAAGCTGCAAATGATCCTTCCGTGGTTGTCGATCACTCGGCGTGGGACCGTCTGCTGCAAACTTATGTGCATCCGGCCGATGACGGGCTGAACCGGGTGGACTATGGAAGCTTTCAAGCGAATGGCCACGCAGAGTTAAAGCAGTATCTCGAAAGCCTGCGCGCCATCGACCCGCGAACGCTCGGCCGTTCGGAGCAGTTCGCCTTCCTCGCTAATCTTTATAATGCAAAGACGATCGACATCGTGCTGGATCACTATCCTGTCTCGTCGATCAAAAACGTCTCGCTCGGCGGCGGGCTCTTTGCGGCGTTCACCGGCGGCCCCTGGAAGGCCAAAGTGCTGACACTGCAGGGCGTCGAATTCAGTCTCGACGACATCGAACACGGCGTTCTACGGCGGCTGTTCAGGGATCCGCGAGCGCATTATTCCGTAAATTGCGCATCGGTCGGCTGTCCCAATCTACAGACGCACGCCTTCACCGGCGCCCGCCTCGACGCGCAACTCGACGCGGCGGCGAAAGCCTATGTCAACAACCCGCGAGGAACGAATTTCTCCGGCGGCCGGCTCGTGGTTTCTTCGATTTACGAATGGTTCAAGTCGGACTTCGGCGGCGATGATGTGGGCGTCCTCAGACATCTCCGCAAATATGCTACTCCGTCTCTCAGGTTAAAACTCGACTCTGTAAGATCGATTAGCAGTCATCAGTATGACTGGTCACTTAATGATGTCGTGCGGTGAAGCGGGGCTCCGAATGATCTTCGGCGCTTCGGCTTGCGATGCTCGGCGCCTCTTCCTTCCGCGACACTATCGATCCCGGAACCACGAACATGACCAAATTTACGCTGGTGCGGCTAGGCTGATATGACAAGAAATTGGCGCTCGTGCCGCAGGGTTGGGGGCGTTGTCGGGCTCGGAATATCAGGTTCATGAAATGATGGCTCGTCATAAGAGGGGGAGCGATACAAAATTGACAAAAGCGAAGCTCGGCGCAGGAGCTATTTCGATATTCTGGATGACGTGGACGGCCTTGTCCGTCGCGCGGGCGGAAAGTCTACTGCTAGATCCTGCAAGAGCGCTGGCTAGCGCGAAGCGGATCGACTTCGTTGGCCGAAACGATTTCAGCGTCGAGGAGAGCGCGCAGGGCGCCATGCTACGTAGCGTCCCTCATAAATCCGCATCCGGTCTCTATCAACCAGTTGAACGAGACGGCGCTGAGCTGACGCGCGTTCGGTGGCGATGGCGCGTCGACCAACTCCAGGCCACGGCAGATTTGCGCAAGCTCGCAACCGAGGATTTCGGCGCAATGATCATGTTCGTTTTCGGCAAGCCGTCGTTTCTCAATCGCGACGTTCCCACGTTGAGCTATGTTTGGACGGCGACGCCTATGCGCAACGGATCGATTATCCGCTCTCAGCGATACCAAAGCCTCGCCTATATCCAACTCCGCGGAAGCGCCGACATCGGTCTTATGCGCGTCGAAGAGCGTGACGTCGCCGGCGACTATAGAAACGTGTTCGGTAAGGAGCCAGGCGAGTTGAATTTCATCGTCGTGTTCAACGACAATGATCAGACGAATGAGCCCGCATCCGCCCTGTTCGGGCCGATAGTGGACGGACGCTAGTAGTCACTTAGAGTTGAATTTCTGATTGCTCTAATTCCTAACGCAATGTTTTCACTCTGCGCGCTTTTTCAACGCGTCGTTCATTTCGGCAAAGCCCTGTTTCGTGGCCTGTAACATGGTTCCACGCATAAGAATCGGCGCCAATAATCCGGAGAATATCTCCCCGTGCCTGAGAAGCGTGGCCGAGTGGCCGAGCGGCCCGAGCACGAAGTAATGTTCTCCAGCGAAAACGCCGCGCGCTATGACTTTCCCGATCCAGCGCAGCTCACGTTCCTGATCGGCCACAAGTATGGTTGGGTTGAGCGTCATGATGGCTCGATCAGGCGGCGCAATTTGCACGCTAAGTTGGTTGCCCCGGGTGAGCGCGCCGGAAATTGAACGAATAAAGGGATTCTACGACGACATAGTTGGGAAGTCGGTGAGGATCCGCCAAATCCTGGTCGGTGGCGCTTCGACCGTGATTTGTGTTTCAATCGAGATCTTCATTGTCGTTTCCTCGAAATCGGCGTGTCCCGCCCATGACGGAACACTCGACGAGACACGCCGAAGCGAAGTTCAATCCTCTGACCTCTACGCCATCTCCCACACGCGCGTGGCGAAGACCTCGTCTACCGGCGTGTGAAAGACGTGGTTCGCATAATTGCTGATCGTCTTGACGCTGATGGCGAGGATGATTCCGAGAATATTTCTCTCGCTGTATCCCGCGGAGAAGAATGCCCGCGCGTCGGCTTCGTTTGGACGCCCTCGCTTTTCGAGCATGATCCGCGTGAACTCCGCGAGCGCCCGCAGCTTGGCGTCGGGAATTGGCTGGCCGTCGCGGATGGCGTCCGTTACATCGGGCGGAACCTTCGACATCTTGTCGGCGACAAAGCTATGCGCCGCCATGCAGTAGTGGCACCCGTTCCAGCGACTGATGACGAGAAAGATCACTTCTTGCTCGATGGGAGTGAATCCGCATTCCTGACGAAAGGCCGCATAGCCGGAGGAATAGGCTTCGTATAGCGCCGGCTCATTGGCCATGGCCCCATACATTTTTGGCGTGAACCCCATTTGTCTCTTAGCGGATTCGAGCAGGCTCCGGGCTTTTCCAGTCGCCGTCTCGATCGTGAGGAGGGGCAGGTCTTTAATGCGATAGGCGTTGCTCATTGCGTTCGCTTCTCCGACTAACGATTTGCCAGACGACGAAGATCGGCGTCCGTCATGGGCTGGCCGCCAACTCCCCAGGCACCGGGGGCCACGTCCTCGACGATGACCCACGTCACGTCCCTCAGGCCCTCGCCTTCCACCGCCAGTACGGCCTCCGTCACCCCCGAGATGAGTTCCTTCTTCTGATCGGGCGTCAGATAGCCGCTGATTCCCTTGATGTTCACGAGTGGCATGCCGCTGCTCCTTTGGCTTAGCGTGAATGGAGCGATATCCACATGTATTTGCAAAATGGACAAGTAGGCACTAATAGTATCGATAGTGTCATTTTTGATACCACAGATGGAGCGTGCATGAGGAAACAGCGACATGAGACCTACACATGCTGCCCGCTCGAAGCCGCCCTGGACGTCATGGGAAGCAAATGGAAGGCGACGATTCTGTTTCGCCTGCTCGACGGCACAAGGCGCTTCAATGAACTTCGCAGGCTTATGCCGAATGTTACGCAGAGAATGCTGACCCTCCAGCTACGCGAGCTCGAAGCCGACGGCATGATCCTGCGCAAGGTTTTCGCCGAGGTGCCGCCCAAGGTCGAATACTCCCTGTCGGATCTCGGCAAGACATTGGAGCCATTGCTGCGGGAGCTGTACCTGTGGGGCCAAACGCACATACAGCGGAAACAGCCTGAGGCCAGTCCGGAGCCCGCCTCAAGCTCGACTGAAAAGAAAATCCTGCGCTCAAGCACTTGAGCACCGCTCTTCTTTCTGCGCCGAGGGTCAAAACGGCATGTCTACCCCCCGAGACGACCGCGCGAGGTTGGAGCGCGAGGAACGCTGGCGGCAATTGATGCGCGCCGCTCAAGACGGCGACAACGCCGCCTATGCTGCGCTTCTCTCTGAAATTCTTCCCGTCCTTCGCAGATTCGTCGCTTACAGATGGCCAAGCGCGCCGGACGTGGAAGACATCGTCCAGGAGGTTTTGCTGTCGGTCCACACGGTCCGGCACACTTATGACCCAGCGCGCCCTTTCATGCCCTGGCTGATGACGATCGCGATGCGCCGGACGATCGACGCCGCGCGCCGCCGGACAGCTCGCAACGCCAACGAAACGACAGTCGACATTATGCCCGAAACCTTTTCGGGAGACGACGCGAAGAACGAGCAGGAGATCAGCGATGATCAAGAGGCGATACGGCGCGCCCTGGCGCAGTTGCCAGACGGACAACGCCAGGCGGTGGAGCTGATGAAAGTGAAAGGTTTGTCGCTCCTGGAGGCTTCCGCGGTGACTGGCAAGAGCGTGGCTTCGTTGAAGGTCAGCGTGCATCGCGGGCTCAAGACGATGCGTGAAGTGTTGAAAAGAGAGACGCAATGAATTCCGAAGAACTTATTCGTCGCCTCGCCGCAAGCGCCAAGCCCGTCCGCCGTCTGCCGCATCCCATGTGGCGCGCAATGATGTGGTTTATGCTTTCTCTCGCCTATGCGGCGGGTCTGGTGTCCGTCATAGGGTTGCGTGGGGACTTCTCAGTTCGAATCGCGGAACCGCGCTTCTTGATCGAGCTCTCGGCCGCCATTCTGACGTCGATGATGGCGGCGGCTGCCGCGTTTTGCTCGACTTGCCCCGGCCGGCCGTTATGGGAGCGCCTGGCGCCTTTCCCGTTTTTACTCGTCTGGCTAGCGTCTCTTGGCGAAGGCTGCTGGCGCGATTGGACGCTGCATGGATATCAGGGTCTCGCCATTCAGCAGGAATTTAGCTGCTTCTGGAAAATCGTTGCGACGAGCGCGGCGCCGCTAGTCCTGATCCTGGTTATGGTTCGCCGGGGCGCGCCAATTGCGCCCTACCTGACGACCGGGCTCGCGACGCTCGCGGCGGCGTCGCTGGTCGCGGCCGGCATGCTCCTGTTCCATCAGCAAGAATCGAGCGTCATGGTGCTCGTCTGGCAGTTCGGCTCGGTCCTTGTCCTCTCAGGACTTGCTGCGCTCTTCGGTCGGCATGTCCTGTATTGGCGAACCGTCGATAAGCGTTCGCTCGAAAATCAAACGACACCTCACTGCTAACGGGATTACGCCGAAAGGGTAACGGTCGGCTGAAAAGGCGCGCTCATGAACATTCAGGTCGTTAAGGATTATTACGGCAAGATCCTTCAGGGATCGCAGGACCTCAAAACCAAAGCATGTTGCACACCGGACAATATGCCGGAGCGCGTCAAAGCGCTCCTGTCGAACGTCCATGACGAGGTGCTGGCGAAATATTATGGCTGCGGCCTCGTCGTTCCGGAGCTTTTGCAGGGACGCCGCGTCCTAGACCTTGGTTGCGGATCGGGTCGCGATGTTTATGCGCTTGCCCAACTCGTCGGACCGTCGGGCGAGGTCGTTGGCGTCGATATGACGCCGGAGCAGCTTGTGGTCGCTGAGGCGCATGCCGACTGGCATATGTCGAAATTCGGCTTCGATCGGCTGAACGTGCGGTTTCTCAGAGGATATATCGAGGCGCTCAATACGCTCGGACTGGAACCGGGCAGCTTCGACGTCGTCGTATCCAATTGCGTCGTCAATCTGTCGATCGACAAGCCGGCGGTCCTCGAGGGCGTCTTCGACCTGCTCAAGCCTGGCGGCGAATTTTATTTCGCCGACGTCTATGCCGACCGGCGGCTTGATGAGGCGGTGCGCGGGGATCCCGTTCTGTATGGCGAATGCCTCGGTGGAGCGCTCTATTGGGGAGATTTCCTCGCCCTGGGAAGGTCCGCGGGCTTTGGTGATCCGCGTCTCGTGACAAGCCGGCGACTTGAGATCACTGACCCGGGAGTCGAAGAAAAAATTGGCGCGGCGCGCTTCTATTCGGCGACATATCGCCTGTTTAAGATCGATGCGCTCGAGCCCGCCTGCGAGGACTATGGTCAGGCGGTGATTTACAAAGGCGGCGTTCCGGATGCGCCGCATGTGTTCTCGCTCGACAGCCATCATGCGATGGAAAAGGGGCGGATTTTCCCGGTCTGTGGCAATAGCTGGCGGATGCTGAAGGAAAGCCGCTTCGCGCCGCATTTCGAGTTTATCGGCGATTTCTCCCATCATTACGGCGTGTTTCCCGGCTGTGGGACGAACATCCCCTTCTCCCCCGACGCCAGTCGCGGCGGCGAATTCGGCGACTGCTGCTGATGTCGGTCTCTTGGTTTCGCGGAAAGGACCGACGCGCGTTGGCGTCTATCGGCCGCATTTGTGCGGTCTATATCGCTTTTTTCTCGTCGTCTCTCGGGCATGCGGCCGACAACCGGCTCGTGCTGACTGGCTCGAGTACCGTGGCGCCGCTCGCGGCGGAGATCGGCAAGCGGTTCGAGGAGCAAAACCCCAGCATCCGCGTCGACGTGCAATCGGGCGGTTCCTCTCGCGGCGTCGCCGACGCCCGCTCAGGCCTCGCGGACCTCGGCATGGCGTCGCGCGCGCCGAACGCCGACGAGACGGACCTGCAATTCTTTACGATCGCGCGCGACGGCGTCGGGATTATCGTGAATACGAATAATTTGGTCCGGTCGCTGACGGACGAGCAGATTGTCGCGATCTATACGGGAAAAATCACCGATTGGAGCAAAGCTGGCGGCGCAGCCGGACGGATTACGGTCGTCAACAAGGCTGAGGGCCGGTCGACCCTCGAACTGTTCCTCCACTATTTCAAGCTGAAGGGCGGCGACGTGAAAGCGCATGTCATTATCGGCGAGAATCAGCAAGCCATAAAGACGGTGGCCGGCAATCCTGGCGCCATCGGCTATGTGTCGATCGGTTCGGCGGAATATGAAGCGGATCACGGCGCTCACATCAGGCTCTTGCCGATGAGTGGCGTCGCGGCGTCTGTTGAGAATGTTCGAAGCGGATCCTTTCCGCTCGCCCGCCCGCTCAATCTTATCAGCAAGGGAGAGCCCGGGGCCGTCGCGAGACGTTTCGTCGATTTCGCTCGATCGAGAGGCGTTCATGACATTGTCGCATCGCAGTTCTTCGTCCCGGTCGCGCCGTGATACGCGACTTGTCGCGGCGGTGGCGACGGCCGCGCTGGGCTCGTCCGCCATATTCGTGTTGATCGTCGGCTTCCTTCTGAAGGAATCGTGGCCGGCGCTATCCACGATTGGTCCTGCGCGATTTCTCTTCGACCCGGCGTGGCGCCCGACCGAGGGCCTCTTCGGCCTCGCCCCCATGCTGTCCGCGTCGCTTGCGGCTTCGGTCGGCGCGGTCATCCTCGCCACGCCGCTCGGAGTCGCCTCGGCGATTTTCTGCCGCCATTATGCGCCGCCCCCGATCGGATGGATTCATCGCTGGTCGATGGCTCTGTTGTCTGGCGTCCCATCTGTCGTCATCGGACTTTGGGGGTTGACCGCCATCGTCCCGCTAATCGGCCGCTTCGAGCCTCCCGGCGCCAGCCTGCTTGCCGGGATTCTGATCCTGACAGTGATGATTACGCCGACCATCGCTTTGACAAGCGGGGCGGCGCTCGATTCCCTCCCAGATGCATATGGGCGGGGCGCTGTGGCGCTGGGATTGTCGCGCGAGGCGACGCTGGCGCATGTGCTGCTTCCCGCCGCGCGCGGCGGCGTCGTCGCCGGCATTCTGCTTGCCGCGGCGCGCGCCCTTGGCGAGACGATGGCGATCGTCATGGTCAGCGGCAATGTCGTGCAGGCGCCGTTGAGCCTGTTCGACCCAGTGCGGATGCTGACAGCCAATATTGCGCTGGAGATGGCTTACGCGAGCGGCAGCCACCGCGCCTCGCTGTTCGTTTCCGGACTGATGCTCACAGCTCTTGTCATCGCACTGGCGGCGGCAGCCTGGCGCCTTTCGGGGGACCGCTGTCATGGATGAGGTAGCGAGGCCCCAGGCGGCGTCGACAATGCTGCCGACGTCTTCCCTGCGTGACGCGCTGTATCGCTTCGGCATTTGCATCGCCGCCTTGCTTGTCGCCGCGATATTTTTCTGGCTGCTCGCCGATCTGGCGCGGCAGGGCGTGGGCCGCCTCGACTGGACCTTTCTCACCACTCCGCCACGCAATGCGGGGCGCGATGGCGGTCTCGCGCCCATCCTCGTCTCGACATTTCTGATTGTCTTTGTGGCGATGTCGGTCGCGGCGCCGCTCGGCGTCGCCACGGCAATTTTCCTTTCGGAATTCACGCCCGCAGGCGGACGCTTGGCGCGCTGGATGAGTCTCAGTCTGGACGTCCTCGCGGGTACGCCGTCCATCGTATTCGGTCTCTTTGGCGGCGCATTCTTTTGCGTCTTTCTGGGCCTCGGTTTTTCGATTCTCTCGGGCGGCATGACCCTCGCGTGCATGGCGCTTCCTATCCTGATCCGTACGATCGAATCAGGACTGCGGTCTTCGCCGATCGAGTGGCGTCTCGGCGCCGCCGCTCTTGATCTCTCACGCGCGACCCTTCTCTGGCATGTCCTGCTGCCCGCCGCCGCGCCGTCGCTCGCCACCGGCCTGAGCCTTGGAATTGGCCGGGCGGTGGCGGAAACGGCGGCGCTCATTTTCACAAGTGGCTATGTCGATCGTATGCCGTCATCTCTCTTCGACTCCGGCCGAGCGCTTTCCGTCCATATCTACGATCTCACGATGAATGTCAGCGGCGGCGACGCCAACGCCTATTCCTCGGCGCTCGTTTTGATCGCCTTCCTGATCGCCGCGAACAGTCTCGCATTTTGGTTCTCAAACAGAATATTCGGCCGAAGGGTGGCCCGCGCATGATCGCGTACATTGCAGACACAGACGCTACAGCCGGCTCCGGCCGCGCCGCCTATACCCTCGGCCCGCTGGCGGCCGGGCCTACCTGCTGCGAGCCGAGGCCACAGATTAGCGTCGAGAATCTGACGCTGGCGTATGATGGACGCGCGGCCCTCAAGGAGGTGAGCCTCGATATCTTCCGCGGTTGCGTCACAGCGCTGATTGGTCCGTCAGGTTGCGGGAAGACGAGTTTTCTCTCGAGCCTCAACCGGCTGAGCGATCTCATTCCGGGATGCGAAGTCGAAGGGCGGATTCTTTTCGATGGCCAGAATATTCATGATCAGCTCACCAATGTCCGGGCGCTGCGGCGTCGCGTCGGAATGATCTTCCAGCGGCCCAATCCGTTTCCGCTCTCCATCCGACGCAATCTTGAGATGCCGCTGAAGGAGCATGGCGTTCGGCGCCGCGCCGATCTCGATGCGGCCGTGTGGCGGTCGCTCGTCGACGTTGGCCTTTGGGAGGAGGTCAGGGATCGGCTCGACGCTCCCGCGCTCGCGCTGTCCGGCGGACAACAACAGCGTCTGTGTATCGCCCGCGCCATCGCGCTGCAGCCGGACGTCCTGCTGATGGACGAGCCGTGCAGCGCGCTCGATCCCGTTTCCTCGACAATCGTCGAAGATCTGATCGCGAGTCTGCGAGGCAGCTACACGATTGTCATCGCCACTCACAATCTGGCTCAGGCGCGCCGCATCGCCAATTTTGCCGGCTTCTTCTGGGTGAAGG
This sequence comes from Methylocystis suflitae, assembly GCF_024448135.1. Lineage (GTDB taxonomy): Bacteria > Pseudomonadota > Alphaproteobacteria > Rhizobiales > Beijerinckiaceae > Methylocystis > Methylocystis suflitae. Next base: position 11,496 of record NZ_JAMRYX010000052.1, on the reverse strand, counting down.
ATCGCGCCGGCGTGCTGATCGAATTTGATCATTGCCAGCGAATTTTTGACTCGCCACGCCATGAACTGACGGCGGCTTATGTTGGCGGGCGAAGCGGTTGAGGCGCGCGCTACGGAAGGCCGAGCGAAGCAGTCAGCCTTGCCGAAGGGCCTCCCGACCGATGACGTAGAGGATCTTGACGCCAGCGCCGATGGCGCCCCTAAGCGTGCCCGAAACCTTTGACGCCCCGATGCGTCTTCGGTAGCGAACCGGAACTTCGAGCGTGCGCAAGCCATGTTTCACCGCGCGCGCCTGCATCTCCACCGTCCAACCGTAATTCTCGTCGGTCAACGCCAGTCGCCTGAGGGAGTCGCGCCTTATGGCGCGGAAGGGTCCAAGATCCGTATAACGCGCGCCCCAGATCCACCGCATCAGCAGGCAGGCAAGCCAATTTCCAAATAATTGCTGCGGCGTCAACGCGCCCGCTTCCCTTTTTCCCAACGTTCGTGATCCAAGGACAAGATCGGCAGCGCCATCGGCGATAGGCGCGACGAGCGCCGACATGTCGGCCGGATCGTCGCTCGCATCGCCGTCCATGAAAACGATCACATCCACGGATGGCATGACCGAGAGCGCGGTCAGACACGCGCGTCCATAGCCGTGGCGCGGCTCCGTGACGACGACCGCACCCAGATCTCTCGCAATCTTGCCCGAACCATCACTCGACTGGCCATCGGCGACGACAACGATCTTCACCCAATCGGGAATCGCAGACAACACCACCGGCAAAGCGGCGGCTTCGTTCTTCACTGGAATGACGACCCCGACGGAAAGATCGCCCGGCGCAACGGCGTTGTTCATGCGCGGCTCGCGCAGAGCGTCTTCTGGTCATGAATTCGGCGCCACAGAAGCCAAGCCCAGACCGGCGCCGCGTGCAAAATTGCGACGCCGTTCTGAAACAGCGCGCGCTCGCCCATGGCCGCCATCGGAAAGAACAGATAATATGCAGGAAGCGTCACGGAAGCCAGAAGCAGCGGCCAGCACTGTACAGCGGCTGCGAGCGGTAGGAACCACAGCGCATACCAGGGGAATTGCGCCGGGGACAGATAGAAAACCGTTGCGGCGACGATGAGCGCGCGGCCGAGAAGGTCACGCAAATCCTCGATCCGACGCATAGAGATGATGACGGCGACGGCCGCGGCGGAGCCGCCAGAAAGATAACGCAAGGTTTTTGCCGTCCAGCGAGAATCGTCGCCACTGACGCAGTCGAACAGCCTGCACAGCCATGTAAAGGGCGCATTGTTGTTTTGCCAGTGCGCTGCATAGGCCGCGAGACCCGAGCGATCCGAGAAGGAAGCGGCGAATAGCGGCGCCAGCAGAATTGCCGCAGCAATAGTGAAGACAAAAATGGCGATGACTGGATAGCGCCGCCCATCGAGATGCACGCGCGCGATGAGAGGCGCGAGAAGTATGGGCCATATCTTGACGCCGACCGCCAACGCGAGCAACGCCGCGCACGCAATGGACCTCATGCGATAGGCGGCGAACATTGCGCTGAGAACCAGCGGGCCAAGCAGAAGATCGACATGAACAGTCGCGGCGCCCGCAAAGACAACGAGAGGATTGCACCAGTAAAGCGCCGCCAGCATGCGCGGTCGGTTCAGTTCGTCCAGAAGCCGGAACATGATGCCGAGCGTCGCAACGTCGGCGATCGCAAAAAGGAGCCGAAGGCCGTCGACGCTCCAGGGGGCGACAATGTGCGCCGCGCCAAAGGCAAGTTGCGCGGCGCCAGGATAGATCGAGGTATATTCCGGGAAATTGATGCGTTTGAGCGTCGAGCGCCCGGTCTCGGCCAGCTGGTCGAAGGGCGGCGTCCCGCTCTGACCTGTCGCCGCCTGTGCCGGCGAAAACGCGTAGGGGCTGCGACCCGAGGCGACGGCGGCTCCATCCCATAGATAGCGGTAAAAGTCGTCTTCGAGCGGCGGCGCCGTCGCGAACCAGACGAGCCTCATGGCGAGGCCAAGTCCAACCATCGGCCAAAAAGGCGACGCACGACTCAGCCTCGCGGGTATCGCGCATATCCTATGCATATAAACGAGCCCGACCGCCGCCGACGCCGACAGAAGCCCGACGAGCGGCGCGACGTCGGCAAAATCCTTCACCGCCGCATGAGTCAGGCCAGGGCTCAGGACGACGAGCGCAATCTGGCTCGCCGCCAGCAGAGCGCCTACCCAAATGCTCATCAACCGCGCGCCTTCATGGCGCGCTGAAGCAATCTGCCCCATGACTCGTCGTACGGGTCTATTCGATTGACGGACCCGACCAAATCGACGACAGGCCGCCCTTCGCTGAACCAGCGGAAAATCCCTCCTCGGAGATTGTAAAGCGCGAGGGATTCATGCGCGGCCGCCTGCGCGATGCGCTCCACCAGGATTGAGCTGCGCACGCCAACGGAGCAATAAAAGATCGCGACCCGCCCGCGCAGCTCCGCTGCATGCTCGGCGAGGAAACGATCTGCCGATTCGGCGGGATCAACATGGAGCGCGCCCGGCAAGTGTCCCGCGTCGAATTCGCGACTCTCGCGAACATCAAATAGAACGGCGTCCCCGGACGCGATTAGTCGAGATGCTTCAGCGCTTACGATGTTGGGAACATTGTACTTTGCTGCAACGGCGCGCTCTACGTCCGCCAAAGCGACGTTCTTCGATGCAGGATTTGGGATCGATACAGGGCGAAGTTCAACAAAGGTAACGCCGCTGGCTACTCCGACAAGCGTAAGTGCCCAGAGGAAATTAGAGGATTTCCAGAGCCGCCCCCTACGTTGGATTGCCTGCTTTGACGCCATTCATCCTTATCCGGTTGGACAGTCGGGAGCTAGTTCGAGCCGCTAAGCGAAAAGTTACATTCACCATGGCGATAGCCGACGAAATAGAAGGCGCAGAGCCCCGTAACTTCGAAGTGCTCCAATGCGAATAGCCTCGCATAACCGAGCGAAGGAGCTGAAATGCCTCAGGCGATCCCGCCGATATGGTCCCTGCCCCAAGCTGAGGCGATCGCTGTAGGGCTTATGTGCAAAGCGCCGCGTCCCGGTCACGCGAAAACTCGCCTGGGTCGCACGATCGGCGCGGATTTCGCAGCCTTGCTTTCTGGATGCTTCCTGCGCGACGTTGCGAAAATTATCGAGACCCTCCAATCAAGCCACAACTTGCAGGGCTATGGGCTTTACGCCCCGATCGACGCCGCCGCCGAGATCGCGGCGTTGCTTCCCCGCTCATTTCGTCTCGTTCCGCAACACGGCGATGACTTCTCTTCAATCGTCCATGGCGCAATCGCCAGTCTCCTCGAACGCCATCGCGGCGGCGCGATGCTCATTAACTCCGACAGTCCAACGCTTCCTCCGCAGATTCTAGCGATGGCGTCGGATGCGCTCCGGCGCCATGAAGATTGCATCGTTCTCGGTCCGGCATTCGATGGCGGATATTACTTGATCGGACTCAAGCATGCTCACTGGGAGCTGTTTCGAGACATCCCCTGGAGCACGAATGAGGTCGCGCGAGTGACGCGCGACCGCGCGCGGGAATTAGATATCCCCACCGTCGAGCTTCCGATGTGGTACGATGTCGATGACGCAGCCGACTTTTCGCGCCTGCTCGAAGAAATCGCAGGCGTACCGCCAAGCTTCGAAAGTTCTGGAGCTGGTGCGAATGGGCATTCTGGTGAGCTGCACGCTGCTCCCGCGCTCGCGACCCGCGCCATGATCAAGAAGTGGAGCCAGGACCGCGAACTTTATTTGGAATCAGATCGTGGGTCGAAGCGCGCACGCGAAATTGGCCGACACACTAACGTCAGGGATGCTTGAAAACGGCGTTCTGCGCAGGCGACGCGCCATCGTCCCAGCGCAATGCGCGGAAGTCGAATTCACCATCGATGAGAGGTTTGATGATCTGAAAATAGGGAGAAACATCGAAGTCCCGCGGCGTGAACAGCCCGTGGTGGCGAATGGTGAGGATCTCTTCAATGCATCCCGGGCAATCAGGCGCGCTCATATCCCGAGCATTCACGATCGGCAGAATCGGATAGCGGATCGACTGGAACGCTTGCGCAATCAACGTGGAGCAAATGGCCCGCGTAGGATCGCCGCTGCCCAAGGCGATCATGCGACGACGGAACCGCTGTGGAACCGGGGGGTTCGGCAACAGATAACGCGCAAGATCGATGATGTTGCGAAGATCATAGTGATTACCCAAACGCTCAATGACATAGGACGTCACCTTGCGGCGTTCGGTTTCGTCGAGCCCTATGGGCCGGCAAATACGTGTCTGGACATTCTCGAATTCACTAATCCCGACGGTACGAACGCCGTCCACCAAGTCGACTTCGACGAAGCAGTGATCGCTATCAGTGGCGGTCTGCGTGAGGTGCGACCCGACATACAGCGCCGCATGCGACCACGGGGACTGCGTCAAATATTTTACTGCTGCGCTGACTCGGCTGTTCCCTTCTACGAGCAAAACATCGGCTGGGTGCAGGCATGCCAGCAGCCGCGTCGGGCTCGTTACCGGTCCGGAGGTATGAACGTGCGTTGGGGTCGTCAGTAAGCGCGCTAGTCCTTCGCCGAACCAACCGACAATCTTTCTCATCGCAAGCGGCTCGGCGCGAAACATGGCGGATCAGTCATCGAGCGCCAGACAGGATATGATCCCTGCCGCGAACCACTGCGTGAGGAACTCCCCGGCTCGGGCAGCGACGTTCTCACCCGACCCCTGGAATTGGAGAAGCGAACAGATCTCGGCAAACGACTTTCCCGCCGAAGCTTCAATCAGGGCAAGCCGCTCGTCGGGCGAAACGAGACGATAAGACGACTGATGATCGCTGCTACGCCAAAACAGGATGTGCTCTTCCCCCTCATCGATCAGTGGCAGCTCCTGCCCGTCACGCGCCGCTTCATATAGGGCCGCCGTTCCTACGGCGAGATCCAGGAGTTCGCAGCTAGGGTGGAATTTGAAAGAAATCGATGGCCAGCCTTCCGCAGAAACAGCTGCTAGCACATCGATAGAGAGGCGTGGCCCGTCGGCTGCGTCGAACGCATCGGCGAGCGCACGCTCGAAGCGCGCGAGGTCGATCGCTTGCATGTCGTTTTCCAAACGCGCATGCGTTCTCATGAATTCGGGAAGACGCGCTCCGTACCAACGCGCGTTTCGAACGCGCGACGGCGCCGCTAAAATATACGCCTCGACGAGAGACCCGAAATCTTCGTCCTCAAGATAATATCTTAGAACCGGATAGTCGTTCGAGAGAAACTCCGCGAGGCGAAGTCGGTAAGCGTTATGATAGACGGCAAAAAGCGTCTCCGCGTTCGTCCTTTTCGAATCCGCGACGAAACGCGGCGCGATCGCTTCTTCGCTCAATATCCCGGCCTGAAATCTTTCTTGCAGCTCGGCGAGCGTCATGCAGTCGTCTCCTCTCGTGAGTGGACGACGGCGGCGTATACCGACCTTGCACGTTCGAGTTCGGCGACCAGTTCATGGAATGGCGGAAAGTTGTCGTCGCGCTCGATCATCGTCGAGACCTCGCCGAATTGGCGGCAAACCTGTTCGTAAAGCTTCCACACGTCAGCGCAAATTGGCTGATCATGCGTGTCGATCTTATGCGTTGCAGCGTCCGAATGGCCCGCGAGGTGTAGTTGCACCACACGCTCTGCTGGAATTGAATCGACAAATTGGCGTTCATCGAAGCCATGATTGAACGCAGAGACGTAAATATTGTTTACGTCGACAAGCAGCCAGCAGTCGGCGCGCTTCGCCATCTCTCGGACAAAGGTCCATTCGTCCATTTCGGATTCATGGAACGTCACGTAGGTGGATGCGTTCTCGATCGCGATCCTTCGTCCGAGAAAATCCTGCACGCGGCTTATCCGGTCTACAACGTGTTGCAACGCCTCGAAAGTGTAAGGAACGGGAAGTAGATCGTGCATGTTCACGCCATGGACGCCCGTCCAGCAGAGATGATCGGAAATCCAACGGGGCTCGATACGATCAGCGAGTTTCTTGAGGGCTTTGAGATAATCGAAATCGAGCGGATCGGTGGACGCCAGAGACATCGACACGCCATGCATGACAATGGGATAGTCGGCTCGAATGCGTTCGAGCATGGCGACCGGCCGGCCTCCCGGAACAAGATAATTTTCCGTGATGATCTCTAGCCAGTCCACATTCGGCCGGCTTTCGAGAAGCTCTCGGTAATAGACGGGCCGCAGACCGAGACCAAAGCCCAGGGGCATAGGCTTGTTCATGGCGAATGACTCAGACGTAATTGGCCAGCAGCGAAGGCGGGCGGACGCGATGTCCGCCCGATGGTCTTAACTGATTAGCCGACAGTGCCGCCCTGCGCCTCGCAGGCGCCCTTCGATTTTGCAGGGAGCCAGCCCTGGCCTTTGCACGCATTCTGGCCCTTGCAACCGCTACTCGCTGTCTGACAGGCGCCCTGGCCCTTGCAGGCGTTGAGGCCCACGCAATGAACGGATTTCATGCCCTTTTTCGCGGCAGCTGGCGTCGAGGCCGCGCCGCTAAGCGCCAGCGCAATCGCCGCGGCGGCGAGAGTCGAGCCCGAAACGATACTGACCTTCATGTCAATCTCCCTATTGGTTCGCTCAACTGGCGAACAGCGATGAGGACCCCTCACGAGCCTCACGAAACATGTTTCGCGCGGAGTGCGCCTAAAGTTACAGAGAATGTATCCGTTGGAGTTGCACGCAATTAATCGGGCGCCGGCTCGTAGCTAGCTAGTGGGCTCTCGGGCTTTCTTCAGGCGACGACCACAAATGGCGTCCAATTTCGATAGGAGGCTTGGATCCCACACCGATGGATCGCTGATGACAACGGAATCCAGGCAGCTGTCGATCGGCGAAGGCGCCCGGGGATTACGGAGGCGCTTCGCGAGTTCGACGATCAGACGTTGGGCGCCTCCCACGTTCGCGCGCATCACCGCCAAAATGCTCGCAACGTCCACCTCGGCGCTATCTTCGCGCCAACAGTCATAATCCGTGATCATGCAAAGATTGGCGTAAGGAAGCTCCGCCTCCCGGGCGAGTCGAGCCTCCGGCATCGCGGTCATCCCAATGACATCGCAAGCCCAGCTTCGATACAGCCGGCTTTCCGCGCGCGTTGAAAACTGCGGTCCTTCCATTGCAAGATAGGTCACGCTCTCGATCAGTCTCAGGCCAACTTGGCGAGCGGCGTCCTTGGCGTAGCTGGACAGGCGAGGGCAAACAGGGTCAGCCATGGAGACATGCGCGACGAAGCCTGCGTCAAAAAACGATCTCGCTCTATTTTCCGTTCGATCGACGTACTGACCGACGGTGGCGAACATGCCTGGCGCCAACTCCTCCTGCAGCGACCCCACAGCCGAGACCGACAAGATGTCTGTGCAGCCAGCCCGTTTTAGGGCGTCGATGTTGGCGCGCGAGTTTATGGCGCTGGGCGGAAGTCGGTGACCACGCCCATGCCGCGGCAGAAAAACCAAACGAGTCTCTTCTACCACGCCAAAGAGCAATTCATCGGAAGGTTCGCCCCATGGGCTGTCGACCTTGACCCAGCGGCGATCCATCAGGCCTTCGAATTCGTACAGGCCCGATCCACCTATTATTCCCAATGTCCAGTGCGTCAAAATCCTCTCCTTAGTAGGGCGATCCATGATTGTTGTAGCATGACGCCTTCGGGCCGTTCATCAACAATGTAGCGACAGAAACGCGCGAGCTATGCGTCGTGACACGCCAGGGGCGCGCGTTTGGCGCTTCGCGCAACTACTCGCGCCTCGGATGTAACCTCGCGGCCCCTTACAGCGAAAATGAATTCGTATCGTGTGAACAGCGTCGAACGGCCGAAGACTCAAATGAGCGATAAGCCGCTCCCCTTTCCAAAAACAGTCGATCGCCCGCAGTTTGACTGCCCGACAGTGGACCTGCCGTAACCTATTTGCCTCCTGCATCGAAAGATATGTCGGCTCCCGAGATAATCTGGCCCACCGTACCGAGTGTCTTGAGAGCTGCTTTCCGGGCGTGGTCGCGGCGAAGATGAACAAGAAGCGCCTCATCGCGCTCGGGAAGCTTTTTAGGCATGTGGGCTACGACCGTGCGAGCGCGAGCGCCCTGTTCGCGGTCTCGCTATCTGAGCTCGCTGAAGGTCAAAAGAATAAAGGTCATGTAGTGCATAGTTCGATCACCGCTTTTGCTATCGCAACGCCATTGCTAACGGCGCTGCTCGCCTGGTTCTGGCCGCCAGCGCTCGTATCATTTGCAATAATCCTGCCTCTCATCGGGATCGGGCTCTACGATAGGCGCCAGACTCGTCACAGTCTCAGGCGCAACTATCCATTGTTCGGACGCGGTCGCTGGGTGATGGAGTGGATACGTCCCTTCATCCGCCAGTATCTAATCGAATCTGATACAGATGGAGCTCCCATCAATCGTATGTTTCGTAGCATTGTTTACCAGCGCGCCAAGGGGACGCTGGAAGCGGTTCCGTTCGGAACACAGATCGATACCTACCGGGCGGGTTATGAGTGGATGGGGCACTCTCTCGAAGCCATCGACACGAAAACGCTGAATGCTGACATTCGCGTAATGGTAGGTGGACCAGAGTGCCGCCAGCCGTACTCCGCAAGCATCTTCAACATTTCCGCGATGAGCTTCGGAGCGCTGAGTCGAAACGCGATATTGGCGCTGAACGCGGCAGCGAAAGACGGCAATTTTTTCCATAACACGGGAGAGGGCGGCATTAGCCCTTATCATCTGAGGCCAGGCGGCGACCTGGTGTGGCAGATAGGCACTGGCTATTTCGGCTGCCGAGACGAATCAGGCACGTTTTCGCCCACGGCCTTTGCTGAAAAGGCGAAACTCCCCAGCGTGAAGATGATCGAAATCAAGCTTTCGCAAGGCGCCAAGCCGGGTCACGGCGGGATTCTCCCCGCTGAAAAGAATACGCCTGAAATCGCTGTAATACGGGGCGTGCCTGTGGCCACGCAGATAGATTCGCCACCTGTCCACAGCGCCTTTTTCGGACCGCTCGGTTTGCTTGAGTATGTCCGCCGCTTGCGCGAACCTTCCGGCGGGAAGCCCGTGGGAATTAAACTGTCGATAGGTCGAGAAAGTGATTTTGTCGCCATTTGTAAAGCGATAACTCGCAGCGGCATCCTGCCCGACTTCATCACAGTTGACGGCGGCGAGGGCGGCACCGGCGCAGCGCCGCTCGAATACGTCAACTCGGTCGGTATGCCCTTGCGAGAGGCGATAGCTTTCGTCGATGATTGCCTGACCGGCTTTAGTCTTCGCCAGGACATCCGCATCATCGCCTCGGGCAAAATTCTGACGGGTTTTCACCTAGTCAAGAATCTGGCTTTGGGGGCGGATTTGTGCAACAGCGCCCGGGGTATGATGCTGGCCCTCGGTTGTGTGCAGTCGCTCACATGCAACAGCAACCGTTGCCCCACTGGCGTCGCCACCCAGGATCCCAGGCTCTACCGGGGACTAGTGATCGCGGACAAGCGACTTCGAGTTGTCCGATATCACCGCAGAACTGTCCACGCTACGACCGAAATCATTGCCTCTGCAGGTCTGCGCCATAGCTCGGAGCTGGATCGCACACATATTTACCGTCGAGTCAGTCACGATGCCATACGCCGATATGATCAGATTTTCCCTTACCTCAAGGACGGCAGTCTCCTGACAACGGAGCCGCCGGACGGTTGGCGGCTCCACTTGGATGAGGCGGACCCAAAGGAGTGGCGGCCACGCCGGCGCCTGACGGAAGTCGATCTGCAGCTTTGGGATTCTCGCGGCGAGCCAGGTCGTCCAAACGGGGTCTCAGACAATGTTGTGCGAGTGTGATGCCGTTGCCGCTGCTCTTACGCGCTTTCCGTTTAAACGGAATCGTTCGACGATATGAAAATAGAGCTTGCTCTAGCCCGTCCTTCCGGCCGATCGCCAGCGCCCGATGCAGGTCTGCAAAAAGAATCTGCGGCGATCGAAGTTGCCACAACCTTCTATTCGGCATTTTTCCATTGAATGGCGGCTTCATGCAAGCGTGTCGCACGCTCTCAGTTTGCGTTTTGGCGAGCGCATGGACATTTGCTGCTCAGGCACAAACAGATGCGCCGCCAACTCTACAAACGAACGGTAGCCAGTTTATTGAGCTGCAACCGCGAGCGCGGGCTCCTAAAATCGTGTTGGACCGGCTCGACGGCAAACTCGTTCCGCTCAGCGCGTCACACGGGAAGGTCGTTTTATTGAGCTTCTGGGCGACGTGGTGTCCGCCGTGCCGGAGAGAGTTGCCGACGCTTGAGCGATTGCAGAGGACTTTTCCAAGGAAGCTGGAAATCGCTGCGATCTCCGTTGACAGAGCCGGCAGACCGACGCTCGAACGATTTCTCGACAGGTTGCACGTCAAGCGCCTGCGCATTTACCTGGATCCGGACGGACGGGTCGCCGAGCGCGCCAATCAGGAAACCGGCGCGCCGTTTCCTCTTTACGGAATGCCAATTACCTACGTGATCGACCGAAGCGGCTGGCTACATCAAGGGTGAAGTTGACTGGCTATCGGCTGAGGCGATCGCGTTCCTAAGGTATTTCATTGACGGCTGACCTTATCCCTTGTCGTCGCATGTCGGGCGTTCGCAACGACGCATGTTTGAGATAATCGCTTGCAGCGCTTTCTTGCCCGGCCAGCCCGGAAATCCAAACCCGCCGATCGCAAATGATGGCGTCATTGACACGCCGAGACTGGCGGCAAGTTCCGCCTGCCGTCGCAACACGCCCACCACGACGGCGCTGTCGGCTGATTCTTCTACTTTGGCGGGATCGAGAGCCATTTCGCGCGCAATTGCGAGCGCCGAGACGCCGTTACTTTGGCCGCGCTTGGCGAACATTCGCTGATGGAATGCGTAGGCGACGGATGGGCCGTACAGTCTAAAAATGGCCTGCTGAACCTTCGCGGCCTGAACCGAACCGACCGACAGTATAGGACTGTTGATAAGTCCGAGTTTCACGTCCGGATTGGCGGCGATTACCTCGTCGATCTCCCGCGCCGCTTTTCGACAATACGCGCAGTTATAATCAAAAAATTCGTAAAGTTCGACGTCGGCCGACGTCGCTCCTTTCCAGACGACGCCCGGCAGTGACGACGGATAAAGGTTAGACGGAATGCGAAATGTCTCCGGCAACGCGCCATCTTCGGCGCGCGCGGCATAATTGGCATCTGCATTCGCATGCGCCGATGTTATGATCAATGGGAGAGCGCCGAGAACGAAGAACGCTCCTCGGCGGGTTACGCAGTCCTCGGTATTTCTCGACTCTATTCGCTGCACCAGCTTTCACCTTTTGATTGTGCTTCCGATCTCGACCATGACCTCGTCTCTACAAGAGAACCTTGGGAAATTAAGGGGTGCGGGGGCGCCATTGATCGCAGATCGTAGAATCTGCTCACGGCAAGAGATAACCCGTCAAGCGACTCCCGTTTGATTCTG
>NZ_JAMRYX010000051.1 GCF_024448135.1 Methylocystis suflitae | reverse complement strand
CGTTTTCGTTGTAGTCACCCCACCCCGAAGCGCTTCGCGCTTCGACTCTCCCCCTCAAGGGGAGTGTGTTAGATGCGAGGCGCCTCATGACAGATCGTCACCAACTCACCGCCGCCGATATTCTGCCCTGGGCGGAATACGCCAAGGATCGAGCGGAACATCGCAAGCGCCTCACCGCGATCAAGCGCAACCGCCGGGTCGAGGTCGGCCCCTACGTCACCTTCTACTTCGAGAGTTTCGACACGATGTGGCTGCAGGTGCAGGAGATGCTGCACATCGAAAAAGGCGGCGATGCGCAGGTCGCCGATGAGCTTGCGGCCTATAATCCGCTGATACCCAAAGGCAAGGAACTCGTCGCGACGTTCATGATCGAGATCGACGACGCGCTGCGGCGGGCGCGCGTATTATCGCAACTCGGCGGCGTGGAGGAGACGGCCTCCATCGAAGTCGGCGGCGAGCGCGTCGTCGGCAAGGCCGAGCAGGATCAGGATCGCACCACGGCTGAAGGCAAGGCCAGCAGCGTGCAATTCGTGCACTTTCCCTTTACGGAGGCGCAGATTGCGGCGTTCAGGGAGCCGAACACGCGCGTGATTTTGGGCCTGTCGCATCCCAACTACAGCCATATGGCCGTCTTGTCGGAAGCGACGCGCGCATCGCTCGCGGAGGATTTCAAGTAGTTTCGATAACCTGCGCGCTCTGCGCGAATGTCGATCGACTCACCTTTCAGAAAGACTGCGCTTCAAATGTGGGTCGGCGGCCGCTTGCGGACCTGTCGACTCTGAGCGCTGCGCTGGCTCCTCGTCGAGTCTCAGCAGAAACCGTCGGTGGATGAGCGGAAACGCGACGCCGAGCGTCAGGCCCCAAGCCAACAGCCCGAGGAAAAGTCCCATCGCCGGATAACCGCGCATGACCGGTTGCTCAGGGAGCCACTGCAGCAGCGGCGTCGCCGCCAACATCCACAGCAGGTAGCCGAAGGAGAGACCGAAGAGCCAGCCGCCGCGCGGGTCGTTGGCGGCTCTGCGAAACAGCCAGCCATAGAGCAGGCCGCCGACCAGCATAAGGGCGATATAGGCCTGCGCCGCTAAGGTGGTCGAGACGTTGGCTGCTTTTGCCAACGCGTCGAGCGCGCCGAATGCATACAACACAGCGATCGCCGGAATGTCGGCTGGCAGGCTCGCAAAAAGGCCGGCCAAGAGGGGCCTCTGCGTGGGGCCGGCGTCCAGTCCATGCGCACGCAGCATGCTAAGCATGACGCCGCCTCGCGTCAGAGCGTTGGCAGTGGTCTATGACCGCTTCGATCGGAGGCGTGTCGCGCATCTCCGCAGAGAAAAGCCTGATGAGATAGCGATAGGCCTGCCCGACGGGACGAGGATCGCGATTGAGATCGAAAAGCCCAACCGGATTGACATTGCCAAGAGGCTCGCGAAGCGCGATGTCCCAGTCTACCTGGTCGGTGAGCGAGTACCAGGTGAAGCCGACGATCGGGACGCCGCTTCGGCGCATGAGTTGCACATTGTGCCACTGCCGCCAGAGCCAGCGTGGTGCTTCGCGCGCGTCCAGACAGTTGGTTTCGGTATGCATCATCGGGCGCTGATAGCGACGGTAATATTGCTCCACGATAACATGCCAACCGAATAATTCGCCGAGCGCCTGGACATGGCCCTCGGAGTCGACGAGCTTCTCGTTCCACTCGTAATAGTCGACGCCCAGAATGGCGCGCTTCCCGACGTCCTGTCGCATGAACCAGGCATATTCCTCAGGCGGCATGCCATGTTTGTAGAGATAGTCGCGCATATCTTCGCGCACCGGATGGGCGTAAAGCAGATCGAGAGCGAGAAAGCGGCGCTGGTTCTCGAAGTCGGCTATTTTGCAAAGGTTCGGATCCGGACAGCAGGACTGAAAGAACTCGCCGCTCTCGCTGTTCACAAAGATCGCGTCGGGCCGCTCAGTCGCAATGGCGCGCATCATGAGCACATTGGCCTTGGCGAGGTGACGGACGGCGGTGACGAAGGCGCGTTCGTCATGCGCTTGCTCGTTCCACAATCCTAAAAGCGCGCTGAGTTTCGCGCAGACGTACATTTCATTGACCGGCGTGTAAAAGCGCACCCAGTCATAACGCTGGGCGAAAGCCCGGGCGTAATCGGCGAGCGCATGCGGCGTCTCCGGATTCTGGAAGTTTTCGAGCCAGTTCGGCAGGCCAAAATGGCAAAGATCCATGATCGGAACGATCCCCAACCGTCGCATCTCGGCGGCGACCTCGTCGAGAAAATCCCAGTCGTAGCGCCCCCTGTGCGGGTTGGTCAGATGCAGCGGCGGCCCATAGCGGAGATAGCGAATGCCCAATCGACGGACGAGTTCGAGATCTTTGCGCCAGTGCCGATAGTGGCTGCAGGCGGCCATCTCATCCATGCGCCAGCGTCCGCCTCCGAGAGTCGGATAGCTGCATTCGACGCCCGTTGCGAACATGAACCTGTCCACAGCGGGATCATCGGGGTGGTTTGTGGGAAGGGTCGCTTTGCGGCGCCGCGCGGATCGGAGAGCTGGCTGTCTATCGGCAGGGTAACCGACCGGCCGGACATAGAGGAGGCCCAGCGTGGCGCCCCAGATCACATGCTCAACCGCTATGGAGATCGGCCCGCTTACGCCTCCAGCTAAGCCAAAGAGGCCAGAGGGGGGCGGTTCGCGGCTGACGGCGAGCGGATTCATAAGCTCGAACTGCGGGCCCATGATGACGATCGCCAGAACCATCGGGATGAGCGCAAACACAACGCCCTGAAACACGGGCCGAAGGGGCAGGGTCGACCAGAAAAAATAGGCGTAGAACACGGCGAAGATCGCCCCGACCGTCAGATGCAGCGCCATGCCGACCGACCAGGACGCCAATCCGCTGGCGTAGGGCTGCGCGAGAGCGCCGAGCGTGCCGACGATGTCAAAAACTGGCGCTCCCGCCAGGATCAGTAGCCGCGCCACGATCTCCAGGGCGACCGCTCCCGCCATGCCGGCGAAGACCGCCTTACCGTATGCGACTCGGCGGATCATCTCGTTTGTTCCTCGGGCGGGCGATCTGAACCTGCGGTCCTGATCGTGCGCTCCGTGAGGACAACCCGGCCCGACGCGTGAAGTTCCTGATTGCGGAAGATGATTGGCGCTCAGCGAAGCCTGAGGCAGGACGAGCCTGGTATTGCAGTCTCAGTCCCTTGCCGGTAAGGCCTGCGTGAATTCCTTTGGAAATCGAGCCCACTTGCATACCCCAGCCAACGATCCCGTTTCCCGTCGCCGCACCTTTGCGATCATCTCGCATCCTGACGCCGGCAAAACGACGCTCACCGAAAAGCTGCTGCTGTTCGGCGGCGCGATCCAGCTTGCCGGCGCTGTCAAGGCCAAGCGCAACGCACAGCAGACGCGCTCGGACTGGATGAGCATCGAGCGCGAGCGCGGAATCTCGGTCGTCACCTCGGTGATGACCTTCGAATACGGCGGTTGCGTCTTCAATTTGCTCGATACGCCAGGCCACGAGGACTTTTCGGAAGACACCTACCGCACGCTGTCCGCCGTCGATGCCGCGGTGATGGTGATCGACGCCGCCAAAGGCATCGAGGCGCGCACGCGCAAGCTCTTTGAAGTCTGCCGCCTGCGCGACATTCCGATCGTCACTTTCATCAACAAGCTCGACCGCGAAGCGCGCGATCCTTTCGATCTCATCGACGAAATCGAGAAGACTCTCGCGCTCGACGCGACGCCGATCACTTGGCCGATCGGCTCGGGCAGAAGCTTTGCCGGCACCTACCGCTTCGCGACGAAGACCGTGCGGCGGATCGACGAGGACGCCGAGCTGCTGCAAACGAGCGGCCTCGATGATCCGCTCTTCGACACGCTCCTGCCGGGCGGCGCGGATGCATGGCGTGAGGAGGCGATGCTCGCCGAAGAAGGCAACAAGCCTTTCGATCTTTCGGCCTTCCGCGAGGGCCATCTGACGCCCGTCTTCTTCGGCAGCGCGCTGCGCAACTTTGGCGTCCGCGATCTGATCGACGCCATGGCGGAATATGCGCCGAGCCCGCGCGCACAGGAGGCGGACAAGCGTTTGGTGGAGGCGAAGGAGCCGAAGATGACCGGCTTCGTCTTCAAGATCCAGGCGAATATGGACCCCAACCATCGCGACCGCATCGCCTTTATGCGCGTCTGCTCGGGCCGGCTCACGCGCGGCATGAAGGCGAAGCTCATCCGCACGGGCAAGAATATTCCGATCAATGCGCCGCAATTCTTCTTCGCGCGCGACCGCTCGATCGCCGACGAAGCATACGCCGGCGACGTTGTGGGTCTGCCCAATCACGGGCAACTGCGCATCGGCGACACGCTGACCGAGGGCGAGGAGATCGTCTTTCGCGGCGTGCCGAGCTTCGCGCCGGAAATCCTGCGCCGCATTCTCATCGGCGACGCCATGAAGGCCAAGAAGCTGCGCGAAGCCTTACAGCAGCTTGCGGAAGAGGGCGTCGTGCAGGTCTTCACGCCGCATGACGGCTCGGGCGCGATCGTCGGCGTCGTCGGCGCGTTGCAGCTCGACGTGCTGGCGACGCGGCTCGAGGCTGAATATGGGCTGCAGACGCGCTATGAACAGCCGCGTTTCACCGTCTGTCGCTGGATCGGCTCGGACGAGCCGGCGAAGCTGAAGAGCTTCATCGATGCAAATGGCTCCAGCATCGCCGACGATCTCGAC
Organism: Methylocystis suflitae; assembly: GCF_024448135.1. Taxonomy (GTDB): domain Bacteria; phylum Pseudomonadota; class Alphaproteobacteria; order Rhizobiales; family Beijerinckiaceae; genus Methylocystis; species Methylocystis suflitae. Next base: position 9,889 of record NZ_JAMRYX010000051.1, on the reverse strand, counting down.
GGCGCGCCGGTGTTCATGAGCTCGTCGGCGTTCCAGCTCAACTATGACGCCGAGCGCAATCCGGCGATCACATTTTCCGATGTGAAGGACTATCAGAAGCGCGCGGCGTAGGCCGTCAACGGCAGCGCGAAAGACTCGCTCACCTGCAGTAATCGATCGCAAAGACGTCGTTGGTGAAGGCGCCTGAATAGAGAATCTGCTGGGGAGACGACGTTATCAGCGTGATATGCGCGTTCAGCAGCTTGCCATAGGCCTGTATGACATATCCCCCGTTGTCTCTTGTCACGTCTTCGACGGGATAGGCGTCGGTTCGTCCATTGTCCGTTATTGCGAGCGTCGCGGTCGTTGGGGAATAGTCGACCGAGTAGGGGCGAGCATAGAGATTGTCGCCATGGCGGCAAAGCAGCGTCAGAGTCTTTGCTTGCGCGGAACCCATGAACCCGAATGCCGCTGCAACCGCAATGGACGCCGCTGCAATATGTGCTGTCGTCATCCGCGCGCATCCTTGAAGTTCAGACCTGAGGCGAGTGCGAAACATGCCCTGTTTCGCGGGCGCCGACAAGCATGCGCTCATGCGCTTCGACTGGGCCGCGGACCGTTTGCGGCTTGATGACGAAATCGGCCTCGCCACCATTGTTAACGTCTGCCCGTGCTGCGGCGATTTGCCGGGAGCTTCTGTCCCGGCGCATTCTATCTCAGATCTAACGCGCAAGGGTTGGCGGAAGGCCTATGCGCCCTCGACAAGCGCTCAGAGGGCAGCGACGAGCGCGATCGTCATCGCAATGATGAAGAGGTTCTGGGTTAGCTCCAGATATCGGGCCTCGACCAGAACCGCTTCATAATATCTGCCGTACCATAGTTTCTGGATTTCAGTCCTCGATTGCTTGGCGACAGCGATATTCGACAGGACGCGTCAGTCGATTCCCGGAACGAGCGGCGAGACCCGCTTTGGGTCGCGGAGAGGCTGCGCGCCGGACGGCGGCGGCCCAAGCCCCTCGGGGGGCATGCTCGCCGACGCCTTGGATCGGGCGGCGGGGTCGACGCCGATGACAAGCGTGACGAGGTAGCGCTGATCTTCCTCGGTGACGCTCGCGAAGGAGCCGGGTCCCGCGCCGATCGCGATGAAATCGTCCTTGTTCATCGTGTCGCGCTTGGCCGTCCGCTCCGAATAGGGACGAATCTCGCGATAGATGAATTCGCTCAGCGCGTCCGGGAAGAAGAGTTGTCCAGTCAATATGTTGGCGTCGTTAAGGAACGTCTTGAAATGGATGTGCGGCGTGCGTCCTGGATACCAGCCGGGATAGATGGACTTGAAGGTCGCGACGCCGGCGGCGTCTGCGAGCTGCGAGCCGCGCAGGAAGGATTCGCCTATCGTGCTGACGGGATGCGCGCGGTCGTCGCCTTGTCCCGGGTAGTTCGAATAGAGGCCCACCGCGTCGCAATGCCAGACGTCCACTCGTGCGCCGGCGATCGGCCGGCACGCCTGATCGACGATCTGGAGGCGCAACATGATCGGAACGCCAGTCTTGTTCTCGCGAATGTCGCAGCGAACCAGTTTTGGATCGTTGTAATAGGGGCCCTGCACCGCTTCCGGCGTCAAAAGGCACGCCCGCGCCCCAAGCAGGGGAGGCCCCAAGTCCTCGGTCGGCGTCTGAGCGAAGCTGTCGCGCGTGGTTCCTCCGGCCGTCAAAGCGGCGCCGATCATTCCCAAGAGGTCGCGCCGATCCGGCCATCTTCTTTCGTCATTCATGCCTGAGCCCGTCGTTTGAACATTTTACGTCGAAGCGGACGTCGCCCCGCTTTAGAAAATGCGTCGCTTCCAAAATTCGAATGGCCGCTCCGCATTCTCGCCCATTGTCTGGGCGGAGGACGAGTTAGGTCGCGACGAAGCACAGGGCGCCGTCGACGAGAGTCCGGCGCGACCAGGCGATGACCGAGGCGAATGTTGATGCCAGGTGGTCCCCCACTGCGAACATCCGTTTAAAACGACTGATTGAAATTCAAACGACCGTTTAAAGCGAAATTGTGGCGTCGGCGTTCGCTGTCGCCACGGCGCCCCGCCGAAACAGACTCACTAATTTTCGTTTGGGGTGAACGGGTCCGTGGAACCTTTGCGGGAACTGAGCGTTTTTTTATGCTCACGCTCAAGGAGGATGGTCATGCATAGAGCAAGGGTATCGTTTTTAACTGTTCTGTTTCTGATGGGGAGCGCCTTTTCGGTCGCGGAGGCGCAATCTTCACGCGGATCTTCGGCGGTTAACGCGCTGGCTCAACAATACTCGGTGAGACCAGAGAAAGCCGCATGTTTTGGTTGGGGTCCGTTTTGTCCGCCAGGATTGGTGCGCAGATGCGGCCCTTGGCGTTGTTGGTGTGGTCCCTGCTTTTGATTGACAGGGATGAACCAAGATGGATCTCAATCATGTATCTGGAGAGAAAATACATGCGAGCGGCGCTCTCAGTTTTGCTGGCCGTCCTCTTACTGGGCCTTGAGCTTTTCACCATCGGTTCCGTTTCGGCAAATCCTTTCGGCGGCGCGGTGAGCGTTCACTCGGGCCCAGGACCGAAATGGCCGGTGATCGGAGACCTGCACGCAGGGGAAGAGGTTTCGGTTTCGGACTGCGTCAGGGGGTGGGGTCAGCACGACTGGTGCAAAGTCAGCTCTGCCGGGATCGAGGGCTTCGTTCACGAAGGTGCGCTCGCCCCGTCGGGAGATCGCATTTTTGTCGCGCCCGTGGTTACGGTCGCGCCCGCCAGCCTGAGAAAGAGGCCGGGCTCGGGTTCTGCCGTGGTGGCAACAATCCCGGCGTCAACCCAAGTGCATGTCGCACACTGTACTCATGGCTGGCTCCGCGGCTGGTGCAAAGTTCATTTGGACGGGAGGACCGGTTTCGTCAGATCCGAATCCCTCCACCGCGGCGTCGCCGCCCAATGAGCTTGCCCCGTTCGGGGCCAGCAAAATATCCGTAGGTGAGAATTCGCGGACCGGACTGGCGCGTGGGGAGGACCGATCCCTGCGCGTCCCCGGCGCGCCTGCACAACGCCTTATGGGTTATTGTCGCTACGCCTTTCGCCGCGGCGGCGATTTTCCGTCGCCGCGGCAATAGGTTCAAGCGCCCTTGATCAAAGCCAAGAAGGCCCCGACGAGCGCCACGGTCGCGGCGAGAATGAGGACGTTTGCGGAGAACTCCAAAGCCTTTTGGGCCTCGGTCAGGACTGCGGAGAAGTAATTGCTGTGCAGCAGAGCTGTCATGTTTGTTCCCTAAGACGCACCGCGAGCGGACGGGAGCGATTGGTCAGGTTTAAACTCTGGCGAGTCCGCGCAGACTTAAGCCCGCCAGCGTGTCGACGAGCCGCTCGAGCGCGTCTTCGTCGAATTTGAGCGAGAAGGGCGGCTGCGCCAGCCGCTCCGCGTCTCGCACGAAGAACATCGGCTGCTGGGCAAGCCACAGCGTCGCGAATGTGACGGTCTCCGCAGAGGCGTCTTGCGGCAGGAAACGTCGTACGACCCCTTCCGCCAAATGAAAGATGCGGGGCGGCGAATTTGCGATGAAGGCGCTGAAGACCTCACTCGGCTGCACGCTTTCCCAGGCGAAGATGCGCAGAAAGCGGCTGACGCGATCGCGCTTGACCAGCGGCAACAGAAATTGATGGAGATAGCGCCGCAGCGCGTCTTCCGGGGAAAGCGAGTCGAGTTCCTCGGCGTCCAGGAACGCATTCTCCTCGAAAGCCCGCGTCGCCGCCATCAGAACTTCACGATAAAGGCCGTCTTTTCCGCCGAAGTGGTAATTGACGGCGGCTTGATTGGCCATCGCCCGCTGGGTGATGAGCCGCACCGAGCCGCCGCCATATCCATATTCGGCGAAAACCGATGTCGCAGCCTTGATGAGCGCCGCGCGTGTCGTCTCCGTCGAGCGAGAGGCGACGCGCGCCTGATCTAGATTACTCAAGGCGCCATCCTCAAAAAGGATATATGTTGATCAAGCTCGACACCGCGCCGGTGAGCGACGCCGCGCTGGCCCACGCCTTCTGGCCGAGCGGAGCCAACTTAAATGGGAGCCCTGTCGGGTCGAGTTTGGCCAAGAAACTCCGTTCCGGCTGGTCCGCGCTATCGCCCATTGGCTGGGCGACGACCGGTTCGGCGTTGTTGGTCGGGGGCGCCAACCGCGACGACTCGACAGGGTTTCTCTTTTCCGGAGACTGCCTGCGCAAATCGACGACTTTCGTCGGCTTTGCAATCGTCGTCTCCGACTTCTCAGCGACCAACGCGTTTGGCAGATCATATTGGGTCGCCCAACCGGCGATGCGCGCCTGCGGATAGACGGCCAAGAGCGCCGGCGCCGCGCTTTTGCGTTCGACGGGCGGCGCGCGCTCAGTATCCGCAGTCTCGATGCGGTCGATGATTTTGCCGCTCACCGGATCGGTAGTGAAAGCGATCTTGCTTAGCGCGTCCGCGCTCTTCCATTGCGGAGGAAGGGAGGCGACGAGCCAGGTCGCGACGAAGCAGACCGCAGCATTGGTGAGCAGCCCGCGCGACTTGGCGCTCAGCGCGGCAATTTTTGTTTCCAGGTGATGGTTCATGACGAACCTCCGTTTAAAACGACTGATTGAAATTCAAACGCGCGTTTGAAGCGGAATTATGGCGCCGGTCGGCGCCGCGGCTTTGCGCCCATCGGGTCGAGGCCGACATGCGTCATTTTGGCGCTTGATGAAACGAAGGCGCTGGCGAGCGAAGCGGTCCCGCCGCCAAAGCGGATTTCGCTGGCGCTGGCGCAAAAGATCGCCTTTACAAAGGAAAGGCGACTGGTGAAAGCCGGCGCGAGACTTGATTTGGCCTCAGCCCGCGACCGCGGCCGCTCTTCCCGTCGCGGCTTCGCCGTGATAAGCGACCCCTCTCACGATGCGCGTCCTAAGGACCGGCTTCGCCGATTAAGACCGGGAGCCGGTTTTTGCTTTCGTTCAGCGCCGTTAGGCATAGAGGTCTATTCCAATGAGCCAATCCGGTTTCTTCACCGCCTCCCTCAGCGCTTCCGATCCGGAAATCGCAAAGGCGATCGAACTCGAACTCGGCCGCCAGAGGCACGAGATCGAGCTGATCGCCTCGGAGAACATTGTCTCCAAGGCGGTGCTGGAGGCCCAGGGCTCGGTTCTCACCAACAAATACGCCGAGGGCTATCCCGGAAAGCGCTATTACGGCGGCTGCCAATTTGTCGACATCGCCGAGAATCTCGCGATCGACCGCGCCAAGAAGCTGTTCGACTGCGGATTCGCCAATGTTCAGCCGAACTCCGGCTCGCAGGCCAATCAGTCGGTGTTCCTCGCGCTTCTTCAGCCGGGCGACGTCTTCATGGGGCTGGATCTCGCCGCCGGCGGTCATCTGACGCATGGGTCGCCGGTCAATGTCTCCGGGCGCTGGTTCAAGCCGGTGAGCTATACGGTGCGCAAGGACGATCAGCGCATCGACATGGAGCAGGTCGCCGCGCTGGCCAAGGAGCATAAGCCGAAGCTCATCATCGCGGGCGGCTCCGGCTATTCCCGCATCTGGGACTTCGAAGGCTTCCGCAAGATCGCCGACAGCGTCGGGGCCTATTTCATGGTGGACATGGCGCATTTCGCTGGCCTAGTCGCCGCCGGGCTGCATCCCTCGCCTTTCCCGCATGCGCATGTCGTCACCACCACGACGCATAAGACGCTGCGCGGTCCGCGCGGCGGCATGGTGCTGACCAATGACGAGGACCTCGCCAAGAAGATCAACTCGGCGGTGTTCCCGGGCCTGCAGGGGGGTCCGCTGATGCATGTCATCGCCGGAAAGGCCGTGGCGTTTGGCGAGGCGCTCACCCCGCAGTTCAAGACCTATCAGCAGCAGGTCAAGGACAATGCGCAAACGCTGGCGCAGACGCTCGTCGACGCCGGTCTTGCGATCGTTTCGGGCGGCACCGACAACCATCTCATGCTCGTCGATCTGCGTCCCAAGAAGATCACCGGCAAGGCGGCCGAGGCCGCGCTGGGCCGCGCCCACATCACTTGCAACAAGAACGGCATTCCCTTCGATCCGGAAAAGCCCTTCGTCACCTCCGGCATTCGTCTCGGCTCGCCGGCGGCGACCTCGCGCGGCTTCCGCCAGAACGAGTTCAAAGAGGTCGGGCAGATGATCGTCGAGGTGCTCGACGGCCTCTCCTCGAAGGGCGAGGAAGGCAACGCCGCGACGGAAGCGGCGGTGAAGGAAAAGGTTCACGCGCTGACCGCGAAGTTCCCGATCTACTAGTAATCGGCTCCCTTCTCTCGCTTGCGGGAGAAGGGAGCCCCCGACCCCGCGCTGCGGGGCCGCCTCTCCGAGCGAGAGGAAAAGGCGCCCAACATGCGCTGTCCCTATTGCGGCTCCGTCGACACGCAGGTGAAGGACTCCCGTCCTGCCGAGGACTCGTCCTGCATTCGGCGTCGCCGCGTCTGTCCGACCTGCGGCGGCCGCTTCACGACCTTTGAGCGCGTGCAGCTGCGCGAAATCATCGTCGTCAAGAAGTCGGGTCGCCGGGCGCCGTTCAATCGCGACAAGCTGACGCGCTCGGTTGAGATCGCCTTGCGCAAGCGTCCGGTCGAAGCGGACCGCGTCGAGCAGATGATTTCCGGAATCGTTCGTCAGCTCGAAAGCCTCGGCGAAGTCGAGGTGGAAAGCCAGCACATCGGCGAATTGGTGATCGAGGGGCTGAGATCGCTTGACCCCGTGGCCTATGTGCGCTTCGCCTCGGTGTATCGCGACTTCCGCGAGGTTCGCGACTTCTCAGCGGTGATCGACGAATTGGAGAGTGGCGGCGACGGCGCGGCTTTTGCGCCGGACGCCGACGACCCAGAGAAGGCATGACGATACACGAAGCCTTTCCGCAGACCGCGACCGACGACGCCTATATGGCGGCGGCGCTCGCGCTCGGCCGGCGCAATTTGGGCCGGACCGCGCCGAATCCCGCGGTGGGCGCGTTGCTCGTGCGCGACGGCGTCGTTATCGCCCGCGGCTGGACCGCGCCGGGTGGGCGCCCGCATGCGGAGGCGATCGCCATGGCTGCGGCGGGCGAGGCTGCGCGCGGCGCGACGCTTTACGTCACGTTGGAGCCCTGCGCGCATCATGGGGCGACGCCGCCTTGCGTCGACTCCCTCATCGCCGGCGGCGTCGCGCGCGTCGTCACCGCCCTTGAGGACCCGGACCCGCGCGTATCCGGCGACGGCTTCGCCCGACTGCGCCAAGCGGGAATTGAGGTCGTCGTTGGTCCGGGCGCCGCCGCCGCGCGCGCCGATCACCTCGGGCATATTCTGCGCGTCACCCGTCGCCGGCCGATGATCACGCTGAAACTGGCGCGGACGGCGGACGGCTACGCCGCTGGCGCAGCGCATGATCCGCGCCTGCACATCACCGGACCTATCGCCGACGCCTTCACGCATGTGCAGCGATCGCTGCATGACGCGATCATGGTCGGCGGCGGCACGGCGCGCGACGACGATCCGCTGATGACCGTGCGCCTGCCCGGAATGCAACAACATAAGCCGCTCCGCGTCGTGCTCGACGAGAAGCTGTCGCTGTCGCCGCGATCGCGCCTCGCGTCGACGGCGCACGAAACGCCTCTGCTCGTGATTGCTGGAGCGGACGTCGCCGATGAAGCGGCCAAAGCGTTTGAAAACGCCACCGGCGCAGAAGTTGTCCGCATCGCGACGCGGGAAGGCCATATTGATCTTGTGAGCGCGCTCAGACTTCTCGCCGATCGGGGCGTCACCCGCGTCTTCAGCGAAGGCGGACCGCGCGTCGCCGAAAGTCTGCTCGCCGCGGATCTTGCCGACGAAGTCATCCTGCACACCGCGGTCAAGCCGCTCGGGAGGGCAGGGCGTCCCGCGCTAACCCCTGCGGCGCGCGCCGCCCTCGATGACGACTCGCGATACCGTCTGATCGAAACGCGCGCGCTCGGCGCCGACGCCATGACCCGATACGCGCGGGTCGACTGATGTTCACCGGCATCGTCACCGATGTGGGCGAAGTCGTAGCGATGACGCCGCGCGGCGAACTGCGCCGCCTGCGCATCGCTTGTTCATACGATGCCGACGGCATCGCTCTGGGCGCCTCCATCGCCTGCTCGGGCGTGTGCCTGACGGTCGTCGCCGTCGCGCGCGAGGGCGCGCGAACGATCTTCGAGATCGACGCCGCCGCCGAGACGCTCGCCGTCACGACGGTCGGAACATGGGCCTGCGGAACGCGCATCAATCTCGAACGCGCGTTGAAGATCGGCGACGAACTTGGCGGCCATATCGTCACCGGTCATGTCGATGGCGTCGCGCGCATCATCTCGCGCGATGACTTTGACGACATGTCCAGATTCTGGGTCGAGGCGCCGCGAACTCTGTCGCGTTTCGTCGCCAAGAAAGGCTCCGTGGCGCTCGACGGCGTTTCGCTCACGGTGAACGAGGTCGAGGAGAATCGCTTTTCGGTGCTGCTCATTCCGCATACGCTGAGCGTTACGACGCTCGGCGCGCGCAGGGCAGGGGATGCAGTCAATATCGAAGTCGATCTGATGGCGCGCTACGCAGCGCGGCTGAGCGAAGCGGGTTAGCCTGAGTTTGGCGCGAGGATGTGTATAACGGCCATACCGGCTGACAGAGCGCCGCGCGTGTGACATAACGCGCCCCAGAAATTGGTTCGCGGATTCCCTCTCCCATAGGGGGAGGGTGGCCCGGCCAAAGGGCGTCTGTAAGGACGCCCGTCGTAAACGACGGGCTTTTGGCCGGGTCGGGTGAGGGGTTTGCGCCTCAGCGATAATGCGTTCGCTGCGGCGGCGCGTCCCGCACCTTTGCAATTGAGAACGCTAACCTTCGCTTGGCTGCTTCGCAGCCCAACTCTCTCCCGGCGGGAGAGGGTTGCGTGCACTCATGGAGTCGCCTGAATGGCTGGTTTTGCACCCGACGACGCTGACGTCGCGCCCGTGCCGGGCGCGCATATTCTCGTCGTCACGACGAAGTTCAATGGCGAGATCGTCGCGCTGCTGCGTGAAGGCGCACTTGACGCGCTGCGCGCGCTTCAGGCGCAGGCGACGGTGGTCGAAGTTCCCGGCGCGCTGGAGATCGCCACAGCGGCCGCGATCGCGCTGGATGACGCCGAGCTAGCCGGCGCGCCCTATGATGGAGTCGTTGCGCTCGGCTGCGTCATTCGCGGCGAGACCTATCATTTCGAACTCGTCGCCAATGAAAGCACGCGCGCGCTGATGAATCTTTCCGTCTCGCGCCGCCTGCCGCTCGGCAACGGCGTGCTCACTGTGGAGAATGAGGCGCAGGCGATCGTGCGCGCCGATCCCAAGCAGGGCGACAAGGGCGCTGACGCGGCGCGCGCGGCGCTCGCGCTCGTGCGGCTCAAACGGGGCGTCGTATGAGCGTCGATCAACGCTCGGCGTCGCGTCTGGCGATCGTGCAAGCGCTTTATCAAATGGAAGTCGCCGGCAAAGGACTCAATGAGATTTTCGCCGAGTTCGAGTCTCACTGGATCGGGCGTGAGATCGAAGGCGCGCAATATAAGCCGGCGGACGCCGCCTTTTTTCGCGACGTGCTGCAAGGAATCCTGACTGATCAGGTCGCGATCGACCGGCAGATTGATCGCGCGCTGTCCGGCGGCTGGCCGCTGGCGCGATTGGAGTCGGTCATGCGCGCCGCCCTGCGCGCAGGCGTCTATGAACTGCGGTCGCGCAAGGACGTTCCGGCGCGCGTCGTCATCAAGGAATATGTCGACGTCGCCGGCGCCTTTTTCGGGCCGACCGAGTCGGGAATGGTGAACGCCGTGCTCGACAGGATCGCGCATGAGGAGCGCGCCGAAGAGTTGAGTTGACAGGAACGGAGCCTCCGGCTTCCTCCTCCTTCGAGACGCGTG
>NZ_JAMRYX010000050.1 GCF_024448135.1 Methylocystis suflitae | reverse complement strand
CCCGCTATCGAATTTTGCGATTTGATCGATAGATGGCGGGCAAGAACATTTCCATCGCTCGCAGACTGCGGCGCGATAGCACGGGTCCCGAGGGACTTCTCTGGCGCGAATTGCGCGCTTCGCGTTTCCATGGGCTCAAGTTTCGCCGTCAAGTTCCGATTGCGGGATATATCGCTGACTTCTGCTGCTACAGCCTCGGACTCACCATAGAACTCGATGGCAGCCATCATACAGATCAACCGCTTTCTGACGCCGCGCGCCGCGCTGCGATCGAAAGTCATGGTTATCTGGAATTGCGCTTCACCAACGACGACGTGGAAGAACGACTGGATTGGGTGCTGCAGGAAATCCTTCGCGCCGCCGATATTGCTCGCGCACAGGCGCCGCGAGCGCCCCTGCCCCGCCTCGACTGAATTATGGTTTGTGGCGCCCTCTCCCATCGGGAGAGGGTCGGACCGCAGGTCCGGGGTGAGGGGACGCGCAGCTCCACCCTCTCCCAGAGGGAGAGGGTCGGACCGGAGGACCGGGGTG
>NZ_JAMRYX010000049.1 GCF_024448135.1 Methylocystis suflitae | reverse complement strand
GGGTTTTTTGCAACGTTCGGATCATTGCGCGCCTCGTTGAAAGGCGCAGTGCGCCGGCGCACTGCGCGTGCGGCGCGGTTCATGGCCGAAGCGCCCGCCAAGCCGGCGTCATTCGCATCGATGGTCGCTCTGTCTCGGTCAAAAGTCGCTGCGACAAATGTCGGCAGCGGATTGGGTACATTTGCAGCTTGAAATCAGGCCGCGCACGCTTCTCAATCACCCGCGCGATCAGATGAGTGGGAAGGGACACAAAAGTGTGCAGCATTCCGGACGATATTTTTACCGAGCCTGAGTTCTCCCCCGATACGCTCGCCAATCTAGGTCCGCTGCGCCGCTTGGCCGGCGTTTGGCAGTCCGATCAAGGCGTGGACGTCAACCCCAAGGCCGAAGGGCCTGAAACGCGGGCCTACCGGGAGCATATAAGGATGGATCCGATCGACCCGCAGACGAACGGGCCGCAACTCCTCTATGGTTTGCGCTATCACATCCATATCAACACTGCGGAGGAAGCAATCACCTTTCACGACCAGGTCGGTTATTGGCTCTGGGAGCCAGCCACGGGCCTGATTATGCAGACCATCGCTATCCCGCGAGGACAAGTCGTGCTGGCGGGTGGAACGGCGAAACCCGATGACGCGCGCATTTCCGTCGAGGCGCGGCGCGGCGATAGTCGCTTCGGCATTTGCTCGACGACCTTCCTGGAAGAAGCGTTTCGCACCGACTATTACCGAATCGACATCGCCTTCAACGACGATGGCAGCTGGACCTATGTGACGCGAACTGATCTCGCCCTGCGCGGCGCGACGCCAGCGTTCAACCACCGCGACACAAATACACTGCGGCGGATCGCGCCCCCGACGCCTAATCCGCTCGTCGGCCTGCTGAAGGACAGCAAAGTGAGTTAGCTCTGGCTGGTGACGCAGTCTCCTGCGAACCGTCCGGCCTCTCTCCCCTCTTCACGCGCCCGTCCCAGTGCTCGCCGCGGGCGTAGCCCTGCGGACGTCGTGATTCTCCGCATGGGCGCGCTGGCGCTCGATGGCGTCAGGATGCCGCTTGCCGCATTCGTGGAGGAGACTGGAGGCGGTCGCTCGAAACCCAGCGCCACAGGCGCGCGCCTGAAGGGGGCGCCCGGAGCTGAAGTCCGCCCCGTCGGAAGGTTTTTGAAGTTTCGCCGCGGGCCGGATGTTCCGGCGCTTCATACCCGACAAGGCCACGAAAGGAAGACATGGCGTAAGGGGATGGTGCCCAGGGGCGGGATCGAACCACCGACACTGCGATTTTCAGTCGCATGCTCTACCAACTGAGCTACCTGGGCTCGCGCGAACGCGATGTGTCGGGCTTATAGAAAGCGCGCAACGACTTGTCCAGACCCGCTAAGGTGGCGAGATATAGCCGTAGCGCGACAGATCAGATGAGAGGGGCCCCTTGCAGCACGGGCTCAGCGCTTGCCGGCTCCTCACGATGATCTCGGCCGCCCGCTTTGCGCCCGTCCGGTCCCCGTCCAGAGATCTTGCACAAACAGGACTTCAAAGCGCTCGGCCGCGCGATTTGGTGGAACGGATTGTGGGGCGTCTCGAAAAGAGGTAATTGTAGACGCAGGCGCTTGTCGCCCAGCGCATTGCGTTGTCTGAAATATTAGGAACCTTGCATTATGCATTTCCAGCTCAGAATCGAATGTAGCGCTTCGGCGCTTGGCGGGGATTCGATCTCGCGAAGCCAGGAGCTTGCCAACATTCTCCTCGCCGTCGCGGCGGATTTGTTGGACCAAGGCTTGGCGCCTGGCGACAAAATGCCTTTGCGTGACCGCAATGGCGACTCTGTCGGAATAGCCCAGCTGATCGAACGACCCAATGTGCTCGCTTCGAGCGCGCTCCTAAAGCAGGGCGCGGAACGTCTGCGCCAGACATGCGGCCAAGCGCGGCCCTTGCGTCGGGAGCTTTCGCTGGCCAGACGCTCGCAGCACGACTGATTGGCTGCACTGGCTTGTGCTTCGCCAAACTCGACCCGCATCCGCTTCCTAGTATACATACTGCCGCCGCCGCGCGGTTTTCCAAGGGTTCGTCCCGACCGGCGCGGCGCGCATGGAGGGGAAATGAGCAGCATTAAAAGGATCGGCGCGGGGCCGCGTATGAGCCAGGCCGTCGTTCGCGGCAACGCCGTCTATACGGCCGGCCAGGTGGCCGACAAGACCAAGGGCGGATCGGTCGCCGATCAGACGCGCGAAATCCTCGCGCAGATCGACGCGCTTCTCGCCGAAGCCGGCAGCGCCAAGGCCAATATCCTGTCAGCGACGATCTATCTTTCCGACATCGCGACCTTTGCGGAGATGAACGGCGTCTGGGACGAATGGGTCGACAAGGCCAATCCGCCCGCACGCGCCACCGTCGAAGCGAAGCTCGTGTCGCCGGCCTACAAGGTCGAGATCGCCGTCATCGCGGCGCTCTAGCGCATTTTCCGCCGAAGCGGACGCCCTTATGGAGCGCATTCATGATTGCGCGCCGGCGCCGCTGAGCGGATTTTCCGGGTCAAAGGCGTAGCGGACGGTCTCGAAACGCATGCCGCGCGCGTCGATGAGCAGCAGACGGCCGACCAGTCCCTCGCCGAAGCCGACGATCTCGCGAACGACTTCAAGCGCCATCATCGCGCCGACCATTCCGGCAAGCGCGCCGAGAACGCCGGCTTCTTCGCAGGTCGGGATTTCCCCCGCCTGCGGCGGCGTCGGAAATAGACAGCGATAGGTCGGATTAGGGCCGCCGTCGGGGCCGCGTTCGAAAGGCCGCAGCGTCGTCAACGAGGCGTCGAAGCCGCCAAGCGCCGCCGTCACCAGCGGCTTTCTTTCATAATAGCAGGCGTCCGAGACGAGATACCTCGTGGCGAAATTGTCCGAACCGTCCGCCACGACATCATAGCGCCCGATCAGCGCGCGGGCGTTCGTCTCATCAAGACGCAACGCATGCGGCTCCATGACGACATGCGGATTGAGGCGCGCGATGGCGTCCCGCGCGCTTTCCACCTTGGGACGGCCGACGTCCGGCGTGGCGTGGATCACCTGACGCTGGAGATTGGACAGCGAAACGGCGTCGTCGTCGACGACGCCGAGCGCGCCGACGCCCGCCGCGGCGAGATATTGCAGCAGCGGCGCGCCGAGCCCGCCGGCGCCGACGACGAGAACCCGCGCATGTTTGAGCTTGCTCTGGCCCGGCCCGCCGATGTCGCGCAGCACGAGATGCCTTGCGTAGCGTTCGATCTCTTCAGGCGAAAGATTCAAAAGGCGCTCCGGCGCACGCTGGGATTG
>NZ_JAMRYX010000048.1 GCF_024448135.1 Methylocystis suflitae | reverse complement strand
GAACAGCGCCACGAGCTACGCAAAGAGCTCAAAAAGCTGCGCTATGCAGTCGAGTTCTTTTGCTCCTTATATCCGGCGAAACGAATCGATCCTTTCTTGAAGCGTCTTAAAAAGCTGCAGACCGTATTTGGCGACCTCAACGACGCCGCGACAATGAAAGCCATGCTCACGGGAACGGATGTTCCCGGCGCCGACGTCCCATCGATACAACGCGCCATCGGCTGGATGATCGGAGCGAGTCAGGCGCGCGCCGAATTGGGATGGATCGGCGCCAAGGTCCTGTGGCGAGACCTCAAACAAACCCGCCCGTTCTGGAGATGACGGATTCCTGTATGCCTGAGAACAGCATCAAATGTTTATGCTGCGAGCGATCCCAACACAACGCCGGCCCGTCTGATCATCGTCTTGCCGCTGAGCATTCGCTGGAACGGCGTGCCTTACGTCGTCGAGGATGCAAGCCCGCCATCCGCCCGCGGAAAATGTACGCGGCGGCGCAATAATCGGCCAGTGAGCGGCGCATATTGCGGCGAGCTAAGGCGGAAACTGGGTGATGACGGAGTGAATCGAGCGGCGTAACGGGGTTGGTGTGCAGCCGACCCGACCCTCCCGGAGGAGCGTTACGCCATGACCGAGAATAGAGTTGTCGCCTTTCGACCGAAAGACGAAATTGCCGATCCGCTCAGCGAAATTCTACGTTCTGGCGCGAAGCGGTTGATTGAGCAGGCGGTGGAGGCCGAATTCGCGGCGTTTTTGGCGCATACGGCGACTTGAAGCTGCCTGATGGGCGCCAACGCGTGGTTCGTCACGGCCATGACCCCGTCCGCGCGATCCAGACGGGCGTGGGGCCTGTCGAGGTGGAAAAGCCCAAGGCGCGCGACCGCGGGGCGAGCGGCGAAGACCGCATCCGCTACGCCTCCTCGATCCTGCCGAAATGGGCGCGGAGCACGAAGAGCCTCGACGTTCTCCTGCCGGCGCTCTATCTGCGCGGAATTTCGACGGGCGATTTCCAGGATGTCCTGACGGCCTTGCTCGGCAGGGACGCGCCGAATCTTTCGCCCGGCGTGATTGCGCGGCTGAAAGGCGCGTGGGAAGACGATTATCGCCGCTGGCAAAAGCGCGATCTGTCGGCGCGGCGCTATGTTTACGTGTGGGCTGACGGCGTTTATCTGCAAGCGCGGATGGAGCCGCAGGCCGAATGCATCCTGGTGATCATCGGCGCGACGCCGGAAGGCAAGAAGGAACTGCTCGGCCTGGCGGCGGGCATGCGCGAGAGCGCGCAAAGCTGGAAGGAATTGCTTGTCGATTTGAAGGCTCGCGGACTTTCAATCGCGCCGGAAATCGCCGTCGGCGACGGGGCGCGCGGCTTCTGGAAAGCGCTCGACGAGGCCTTTCCGTCAACGCGCCATCAACGTTGCTGGGTGCATAAAACGCTGAACGTTCTCGACAAGCTGCCGAAATCCTTGCAGAGCGCCGCGCATCTGGATTTGCGCGAGATCTGGCTGTCGGAGAGCCGCGCAGCGGCGGAAACAGCCATGGATATTTTCGCTGAGAAATTTGCGGCGAAATACCCAAAGGCCGTCGACTGCCTGACAAAGGACCGCGACGCGCTGCTGACGTTCTTCGATTTTCCCGCGGAGCACTGGACGCATTTGCGAACCTCCAACCCGATCGAGAGCGCATTTGCGACGGTACGCCATCGCACGGTCCGCACAAAAGGCGCGCTCTCGCAGGACACGGCGCGTCTCATGGTGTTCAAGCTGGTGATGGAGGCGTCGAAAAGCTGGCGTCGACTGCAAGGACAAAAGCTGTTGCCCAAGGTCGTCAGCGGTGTAAAGTTCCATGACGGAATCGAAATCGCGCCCGATCAAAAATCCGCCGCTTGATTCTTCCCATCACCCAAATCGGCCATAGCTCTATTGCGGCCGCGTGGCGGCGTAAAACCCGGCCAGTTTTAGGCTGACTTTCCGAACATTGATTCGGGAGGACGGCCGGGGATGTTTGCGGTGGAGATTTACGCGGCGGTTCGACGCTTTGTTTTCATTGAGGGCAATAGCCGGCGTGAAGCGGCGCCATCGCCCCGTCGACCTATTGGGCTCATGCGGAGCTACGAAGGGATCCGGCTCGACTTTCGTGCGGGCTCGGCATGACGCAGAACTCTGTGAGAAAGTCCGCCGCGTTTTCGGCGAGAGCTTTCGCGTTTACGGCGCCCGCAAGGTCTGGCGACAATTGCTGCGAGCGGGCGAGAGCGTGGCGCGCTGCACAGTTGAGCGGCTGATGCGGCGCATCGGCCTGCAGGGCGTCATCCGCGGCAAGGCGGTCAAAACGACAATCAGCGACAAGGCGACGCCTTG
>NZ_JAMRYX010000047.1 GCF_024448135.1 Methylocystis suflitae | reverse complement strand
TTATCCGGATTATCCTCAGAAGTGTAAATCAGCATTCTCCTTTGCTGATGCAGTTGCATGCGGCAGGTATACGGACCGGTGATGCAGAGCGAATACTGTCCGGCGGTGAATACTGGCAACGTCAGAAGACGCTGCTGACAGAAAGGGAAGTCAGTTTTATGAAAGGACTGTTCAGAATTGTGGATATGAAGCGGTGGTATCTGTGTCCGCAGGTACGGGTCGCGGATATCGTCCAGCTGAACGGGAATATCCGGCCACGATCACGCCAGTGGTGGCAGTTATTCAGGATGGTGTCTCAGTGGCATGTTGATGTGGTTATCGTTG
>NZ_JAMRYX010000046.1 GCF_024448135.1 Methylocystis suflitae | reverse complement strand
CTCCTTTCTCGAACGCCTCATGCGCTGGAGTTGGGTGCGAAGCCTATCGATTTGTTCGATTGAGAGGTCGATTTGCCAAGGCTGGCCCTTCGTGAGCTGATGGCCGGCCAACAGTCCACGAGCGAGGTAATCGAAAATCGTTTGCGGCGTCACACCGATCGCCGATGCGGCGCCCTGGATCGAGTAGCTGCCGTCAGGCCACTGCGGCGGGTTCGCGTCGACGCCGTTGATTTTAACCGTTGGTATGCCCCAATGGGTGCGCAGCAACCAGACATTGCCTCCCTTGAATGCGCAACCACGCGCCGCGACAAAACCCTCTCGATTGAGGGTTTCCGCGATCTCTTTGTCCATCTTGTTGGCGGCGTTGAGCTCCGTGGTCCGCCGCCGCAGCCCGTCGAGATCGACGTAGTCGCGGTAAGTGTGAACGCGCCTCTGTAAGCAATGCTCACTGGTTGCGCCGGTCTGCCAGATAATCTTCAGCCATACCTGACCATGCGCCCGCTTTTGATCGAGGATTGCTTCGCGAACGATGAATCGCAAAATGCGTTTTTGGTCGGCGGGTGATGTTGTGGCCGCGCGCCAGATTCTCGGCAGGTTTTCGCCGAGCGCTTGCAACGAGGCGCGATCCGCCTCGTGCAACACGAGCGGCTCCTCTGCCCGCCAGCGTGCATGCTCCCGGTCGATCTCCTCGACGGCGCGCAGCTTCTCCTCCCAGGCCCGCTCCAGCGATCGCGCCACGAGCCGGTTTTCTGGTTCGACCGCATCATATTGGCGGCGCGCCCGCTCCGCCTCGTAGCGGGCGCGTTCGCGACGGAGCGCCCATTGCCGTTCGAGTTGTCGGCTCTCTTCTTCCAAGTGCCCCATGGCGGCGAGCGCGATCGCAATCCGATCCGGGGCCAGCGCGTCGAGGAGAACGTCTTCAACGAGCGCGTCGATCGGCATCGCCCGCACTTCCTGGCACAAGGCGACGCCTCGCTGATCCCGATCGGACCGGCAGCAATAGACTGGATAGTCGCCATTTGGTCCTGTGTAGCGCAGGCTCATGCGCCGGCCGCAACGACCACAAATAGCGACGCCCTGAAGCAGCGCCGAGCCTTTGCGCGGCGCGCCGGCGTGCCCCGCCTCGTAACGGTTGACGTTGTCCGCCAATCGTCGCTGGTTGGCCATGAACTCCTCCCAGCTGATGTAACCAGGGTGTGCGGCCTGCAAGCAAACCGCCCAATCCGTGACAGCCACCTTGACGGTTCCCCGGACAGAACCAGGGCGGCATCGGGCCGGGTCCCGTTGCCGACGGCCGTAGACATAGGCCCCAGCATAAGTGGGATTCTGAAGAATATTGCGAACCCGCGCGCTGTCGGCTTCGCGCCAGACAACATCATGTGGGCTCGGACCGAGGATCGGACGGACCGGCAGCGGCAAGCTGTTCGCCCGCAAAAAGCGCATTACGGCTCGAGCGCTCTGCAACTCCCGGAACTTGGCGAAGACGAGCTGGAGACGGGCCTGCACCTCTTCATCGGGATTGAGAATGATCGCTCCCGCGCGGTCGTGGGCGAGCCCGGCAGGCAATGGCAAGCGGAGTTCACCGCGCGACGCCTTTTGGCGTTCTCCCTGATGGAGGCGCATGCGAATCTGGTGCAGCTCCGCCTCGCTCATGATGCCGGACAGCCCCAGCAGCAAGCGGTCGTGATAGACGCGCGGGTCATAGAGGCGCTCGCCATCCGCGATGAGCACGCCGAACACCGAGCAAAGTTCCAGGAGCTGATGCCAGTCGCGATTGTTGCGCGCCAGGCGCGACGCATCGAGACTGACCACGAGACCGGCGTTGCCAAGGCCGATCTCGGCAATCAATTTTTGAAAACCATGGCGCTCGACGCCGCCCGCGCCCGATTTTCCGAGGTCCTCGTCGATGACCTGGACACGCTCATGAGGCCATCCCAGCCCGATGGCGCGATCGACGAGGCGGTATTGCAGCTCCGTGCTTTCCTGATGTTGCCGCACCTGGTTCACCGACGATTGCCGGACGTAGACGTAAGCGAGTTTGGCGCGATGCGAGGTGGTCAGGCGCTCGTCAGCGGCGCTCAATGTCATCAGCATGAGCGCTCCCCCTTCTTGTTGCGTCGTCGGCCGGCTGCATGCGCCGCATCAGTTGCGCGAGCAGCTGGGCGAGCTGCGTTTGCGTCTCGGCCGACAGATTGGGCCAAAGGCGGGAAGATGCTGTCTGGAGCCGGCCGGATGCGCAGGCCGGAGTCGACGGCGATAGAGACGCTACGCGACGCGGAAGAGCTTGAAGAGTCATCGCGAATCACCTCCTCGACGAGGAGGGACAGCGTCGCGTTCAAATGCCGCGCCAATGGGATCAGCGTGCGCACACTGACGCGCGGTGGATCAAGCGCCCTCTTATCCGCGGGGGGCGACGCGTGGCCAAGATCCGTGCAGGAAATCCGGATCGAACGCCTTCGCCCGTCTGGCAATGCGACAACGACAAAAGCGGGACCGCGTCCCGAGCGTTCCGGCAAAACTGTAAACCGCTGGCCGAAAAGCGAATGCCGAGAATCCGTGACCGTGGTCACGCACCCCAGCCGTTCGAGAAT
>NZ_JAMRYX010000045.1 GCF_024448135.1 Methylocystis suflitae | reverse complement strand
GGCGGCGGCGCGGGCGCGGCGCTTTCGCTGAACAGCTCGGCGAGCTTTTCGGTCATGGCGCCGCCCAGCTCCTCGGCGTCGACGATCGTCACCGCGCGCCGGTAGTAGCGGGTGACGTCATGGCCGATGCCGATGGCGATGAGTTCGACCGGCGACTTGCTCTCGATCTCGTGAATGATTTGGCGCAGGTGCCGTTCGAGATAGTTGCCCGCGTTAACCGACAGCGTCGAATCATCGACCGGCGCGCCGTCCGAGATCATCATCAAGATTCGCCGCTGCTCTGTGCGCGCGAGCAGACGGCGATGCGCCCAATCGAGGGCCTCGCCGTCGATATTCTCCTTCAACAGCCCTTCCCGCATCATCAGGCCGAGGTTGCGTCTGGCCCGGCGCCAGGGCGCGTCGGCGGCCTTATAGATAATGTGGCGGATGTCGTTGAGGCGACCGGGATTGGCCGCCTTCCCTTCGGCGATCCAGGCCTCGCGAGACTGGCCGCCCTTCCAGGCGCGGGTGGTGAAGCCCAGGATCTCGACCTTGACGCCGCAGCGCTCCAGCGTGCGCGCCAGAATATCGGCGCAGGTGGCCGCGACCGTGATCGGGCGCCCGCGCATCGAGCCGGAATTGTCCAAAAGCAGCGTCACCACCGTGTCGCGAAAATCCATGTCCTTTTCGCGTTTGAACGAGAGCGGCTGCTGGGGATCGATGATGATCCGCGGCAGACGCGCGGGGTCGAGCATGCCCTCCTCGAGGTCGAACTCCCAGGAACGGCTCTGCTGCGCCATCAGCCGCCGCTGCAGCCGATTCGCCAGCCGTCCGACGACCGAAGAGAGATGCAGCAGCTGCTTATCGAGATAGGCGCGCAGCCGATCCAGCTCCTCGACGTCGCAGAGCTCCTCGGCGCGAATGATCTCGTCGAAGCGGGTGGTATAGGCGTGATAATCGGCGCCGGCGCGCTCGGCGGCGTTCGTCGCCGGGTGACGCGCCTCGGCGGCCTCTTCGGCGTCTCCGGCGTCAGCCTCTCGCTCGGTCTCGCCATAGGGCGCTTCGGCGGAGTCGCTTTCGCCTTCCTCCTGGGCGTCTTCGGCCGCGAGCGCCGTATCCATCTCGGCGGCGCTCTTGGACTCTTGATCGTCTTGATCGTCGCTCTCGCTCTGGTCGGGATTTTGTGGCGTATCCTCGCTTTCCTCGTCGGCCGTTGTCTCGTCCGGCGCTTCGCCGGTCGCCATATCGAGATGCGAAAGCAACTCACGCACGATCTGGGCGAAAAGCTTCTGGTCCTCCACCGCCCCGGACAGTCGGTCGAGATCGGCGCCGGCGCGCTCTTCGATCGTGTCGCGCCACAGCTCGACGATTTTTTGCGCGTGCGGCGGCGGATTGAGCCCGGTCACGCGTTGGCGCGCGAGCAGCGCCAGCGCGTCTTCGAGCGGCGCGTCTTCGCGGCCTGAGATTTCATCGGCGTGGCTGCGCTGATAGCGGTCGTCGAGCATTGCGCCAATATTCGCGGCGACTCCGGGCATTCGCATCGCGCCGATCGATTCGCAGCGCGCCTGCTCCAGAGCGTCAAAGGCGGCTCGCGCCGCCGCCGGTTCCGGCGCATAGCGGCGATGCAGCGCGTCGTCGTGACAGGCGAGGCGCAGCGCCAAAGAATCTGCCTGACCGCGCAGAATCGCGGCGTCCTTTACGTTCAGCTTTCGAGGCGGTTCCGTCAGCCGCGCCTTCGCCCCGTCGGCGCCCGCGATCAGCGAGGGTCGCTCCGAGGCAAAATTCACCTCGAGCGCTGGCGAGCGCGCCATGGCGCGCATGGCGCCGGCGACGGCGCGCTTGAACGGCTCCTGAGGCGCCTCTTTGGGCGAGGCAGGCCGTCGGTTTGTCGGGGCTGGCGGCATAACGGAACTATATGCGCGCCGCTCAGCGAAGCCGCAAGTCGGCCGGCGGTCAGCGGCCGGGAAAGTCGATAGGCGGGCAGTCGATAGTCGAGTACGCGAAAAAGCCGCGCAGCCTGGCCGCGCGGCTTTTTTCGGTCGAGATTATCAGCCGAGGTGCGAAATCATTGGAGCGACCATGACCACCGTCACAATCGCGGCAATGGCGCCGACAACCCAAATCATGCCCTTTAAACGCGAAGAGGCTGCGGTGTTCAAGCTCATTTTGTCTCTTTACATGGACATGCCTGCGAAGAAATTACATAAGCCGCCGGCAGGAATGCCCAGAAAAACTGCAGCCTATTTCTTATATTTAGAGGTAAATACGCGCACTGCAAGCCAGTCTGAACGTAAATACGCACAGCAATAAGCGAATCTAAATAGTATTTTTCGCCGCCCATGATTTATGAAAAACTTCGAACTCCTAGTGTATACAGGGCGAAAAGGCGATTAAGGGATGCGAGATCCTTGGCGAATGTGGACCAATTGACGCATGCCCCTGAAAGCATTTGCGCGGCCGAAGCGTTGGCTTCGCGTCGACGGCCGAAAGCGGCGCAATCCGATCGCCACGGGGCGGCCGTCACACTTTGCGTTCCTGCTTGCTGAAATTGGAAAGGTCGCCTTCCGCCGCGGCCCGCCGGCGCCATGATTTCGCGATCGCCGGATATTTGATTTCCTTGCTGATGCGCGACACCTGCTGCTGCAGTTTCTCGCTCCCGCAGGACGGACAGGCCGGGGTTTCCGACGCCCGCACCAAGAGTTCGAATTCAGCGGAACAGGCGTCACAGACATAGGCGTAAAGCGGCATCGGAGCCTCGCGTCAGTTGGCGTTCACGGAACGCCCTCGCGCGAGCAATTTTCATTCCGCATGCGGGGCTCATGCTTGAGCGCCCGCGACGTGTCAGTGAGCCTTTCGAGCTTGGCGTCGGCATTTCCACTGAAGCGGCAACTCGGCTGAGCGCCGCATTGCCCCCACCCCGGCCCTCCCCCGCTTCGCGGGAGAGGGAGAAGATTGCGCGTTTCACAAGAGATTGCGCGTAACGCCCGCCGCCCCCTTTCCCGCTTTAGCGGGGGAGGGTGAGGGAGGTGGCCAGCCCGCCTCTACGTCATCACCACATTCACGGCGCTTTCCGGCAGCTCCTTGCCGAAGCAGCGCTGATAGAATTCGGCGACCAGCGGACGCTCGAGCTCGTCGCATTTGTTCAAAAAGGTCATCCGGAAGGCGAAGCCGATGTCTCCGAAAATCTCGGCGTTCTCCGCCCAGGTGATCACCGTGCGCGGGCTCATCACCGTCGAGAGATCGCCGGCCATGAAGGCGTTGCGGGTGAGGTCGGCGACCCGCACCATTTTATTGGCGACGTCGCGGCCTTCCTTCGTCGCGCCATAGGATTTCGCCTTGGCGAGCACGATATTGGTCTCGGCGTCATGCGGCAGGTAATTCAGCGTCGCGACGATCGACCAGCGGTCCATCTGCGCCTGGTTGATCTGCTGCGTGCCGTGGTAGAGGCCCGACGTGTCGCCGAGCCCAACGGTGTTTGCGGTCGCGAACAGCCGGAACGCCGGATGCGGCCGGATGACGCGGTTCTGGTCGAGCAGCGTCAGGCGGCCGGAGACTTCAAGCACGCGCTGGATCACGAACATCACGTCGGGCCGCCCGGCGTCATATTCGTCGAAACACAAAGCGACGCAGTGCTGCACCGCCCAGGGTAGGATGCCGTCGCGAAACTCGGTGACCTGCTTGCCGTCCTTCAGGACGATGGCGTCCTTGCCGACAAGGTCGATGCGCGAGATGTGGCTGTCGAGATTGACGCGGACGAAGGGCCAGTTGAGCCGCGCCGCCACCTGCTCGATATGCGTCGACTTTCCGGTGCCGTGATAGCCGGTCACCATCACGCGCCGATTCCTGGCGAAGCCGGCGAGAATGGCGAGCGTCGTCTGCCGATCGAAGAGGTAGTCCGGGTCAAGGTCCGGCACATGTTCGTTGCGCTCGGAAAAGGCGGGAACCTCCATATCGGAGTCGATCCCGAACACTTGGCGCACCGAGATCTTCATGTCCGGCGTGCTCTCGAGGCCCGTTGCGGCGTATTCTACAGCGACCAAAATGCGTCCTCCTTGCGCGGACCGTTTCGTCCCCGCATGATTGCGCCGAAGATGTCTGCGCCGCAGCGGACAAGCAGTGCGCGCGACGAGCGCTCAGACCAGCCGGGCGGCCCTCAGCGTCTTATAGGCATGGATGATTTCCCGCAATTTTTCCTCGCGCGAGCGATCGCCGCCATTGGCGTCGGGATGGTGGCGCTTAACGAGCTCCTTGTAGCGCGCGCGGATCGTCACGGCGTCCGCCGTCTCCTCAAGCCCCATGGCGACGAACGCCCGGATCGTCACTGGCGAATGATGCGGACCGCGGCGCTCGGCGGGCTGAGGACGGCGAAAGCGCTGGCGATAGACGCCAAGCGGATCGGCAGCCGTCATCGTGTCCTCGCGAAAACCCGCCCGTCCGCGTTTCGTCCCCATGGACCATGTCGGCCGGTGCCCGACCGTCGCGTCCTTCATGTAACGGGCGACTGAAGCGTCATCCATGCCGTTGAAATAATTGTATGTGGCGTTGTATTCCCGGACATGTTCGAGGCAGAAGCAGAGATACTGCCCCTCACGCAGCCGGCCCATTGGCGCGCGGTGGACGCCCTCCGCCTCACAGCCCGGAGAATCGCACCGTGTCACGGTCTCGCGCCGAGTTTCGCGCGGCTGACGCTGCGCTCGGATGCGATCGAAGAGGGGCGAATTCAGGTCCATTTCATTCCATTATGATGGCGCCGCAGCGCGCCGCAAGCGCAACCAAGCGCCAATGTGCTAAATCGGCGGTCGAACCGGAGATAAACATGACGGATCAGGGTAAAGGCGTCGTCAAGACGCGCATCGCACAGAAACTCACCCAAGCCCTCGCGCCAGCGGCGCTCAATGTGATCGACGAATCGCACAGCCACGCGGGGCATGGGCATCACCATCCCGATGGCGAAACCCACTTCAGAGTGGAGGTGGTGAGCGCGGCTTTCGAGGGCAAGAGCTTGATCGAGCGGCACCGTCTCGTCAATGCGCTTCTTTCCGACGAGTTGGCCGACCGCGTTCACGCCCTGGCGATCAGCGCCAAAACTCCGCAGGAGGCCGCGCCCGTTTAAGGCGGTCAACTGCGCAGCGGGGCGCCGTCAGCGCCGCAGTCGACCTCGGAAACGTCCTCGCCCATGGCGATGCGGGCGCGCGCCAGCCCGCCGTCGGCGCCATAGGAATAATCGTGGCGCAGCTCCACTTCGCCATAGACGAGCTTCTCGCAACTGACGATCTTGCCCTCAGCATCATAAGTCGCACGAAAATAAGTGTTGCGGTTCTTAAGCTCGCTCGCCTCGAGCGGCCCCAGGAGCTTCAATGGCAAGCGAACCCCGGAATAGGAGAGAAAATACCGACATTCTTCTTCGTTACGCGCGTCATTATTCTCCGACATCACCGCTCTCCCCTCGTCCCGGCGTTTCTTCAAGCGACGCCGCGCAAGTTGGTACGAGAAAATCGCGCCAACCTGATGGCTTCCCAGTGCGCGGCTGAAGCCAGCGGCTCTTGACGGTCGGCTGGGCAGCGCGTAGCGCGAGCGGCGGCGGCGCTGCGCCGCATCGAGAGGGCTGCACCATGGCCGCCGTCGACAAAATGGCGAAACCCGCCGCCAAGCCGGCCAATCCCTGCTTTTCCTCCGGCCCTTGCGCCAAACGCCCGGGGTGGGCGCTGGCAAATCTCGCCGGGGCGGCGCTCGGACGCTCCCACCGTTCGAAGGCCGGCAAAGAGAAACTGGCGCAGGCCATCGCGCTGACGCGGGAGGCGCTGCGCGTTCCTGCCGATTACCGCATCGGCATCGTGCCGGCGTCCGATACCGGCGCCGTGGAGATCGCGCTCTGGTCGCTTCTCGGCCCCAGGGGCGTCGATGTCGTCGCTTGGGAGAGCTTTTCGAAAGACTGGGTCAATGATGTCCTGAACCAGTTGAAGATCGAAAAGGCGCGAAGCCTCGCCGCGCCCTATGGCGAATTGCCAGATCTCACGCAGATCGATTTCGACAATGACGTCGTCTTCGCCTGGAACGGCACGACGTCGGGCGTGCGCGCGCCGAACGCCGATTTCATTGCGGCGGATCGCAAGGGCCTGACGATTTGCGACGCGACGTCGGCGGCTTTCGCGCAACCGCTCGACTTCGCCAAGCTCGATGTGACGACCTACAGCTGGCAAAAGGTTCTCGGCGGCGAGGCCGCGCATGGCATGCTGATTCTCTCGCCGCGCGCGGTCGAGCGGCTCGAGAGCTATGCGCCGCCCTGGCCGATGCCCAAAATTTTCCGGCTGACGAAACAGGGAAAGCTGAACGAGGGGATTTTCCGGGGCGAGACGATCAACACGCCCTCGCTCCTCGCGGTCGAAGATTATCTCGACGCGCTGTCCTGGGCGCAATCGATCGGCGGGCTTGAGGCGCTGTTCGCGCGCTGTGACGCCAATGCGCAGGCGGTCGGCGACTGGGTTGCAAAGACGCCCTGGGTCGACTTCCTCGCCAAGGATCCCGCGACCCGCTCCAACACCAGCGTCTGCCTCATCTTCTCCGCAGAGAGCGCGGCGACAGACGCGAACGCGCAGGCGACGCTCGCCAAGAAGATGGCGGCGATGATCGAAAACGAGGGCGCCGGCTATGATTTTGGCGCCTATCGCGACGCGCCGCCGGGCTTTCGCATCTGGTGCGGCGCGACGGTGGAAACCGCCGACGTGGCGCTGCTGACCCAATGGCTCGATTGGGCCTATGCGCAAGCTTGCGCCGACGCCGCGCAAGCAGGGTGAGTTGATCACGGCCCTTGGCGTGATATATTCGTTTGAGATATATCAGGAGGGGCGCGTGGATAAAGCCAAGGTTTTTTGGTCGGGGCGCTCGCAAGCTGTCCGTTTGCCTAAAGACTATCGCATCGAGGCCGATGAGGTGCGGATCAGTCGGCGCGGGGACTCAATTATCTTGGAACCCATTGCGAAAGAGTGGTCCTGGCTCGATGCGATCGTCGGAACCATGTCCGAGGACTTCATGGAAGAGGGTCGCGAGCAGCCGCCGATGCAGGAGCGTCCGCTACTCGATAAATTTTTCTAAGCGTGCGTTTTCTCCTCGACACCAATGCGGTGATCGCAATTCTAAAGGGCGACAACTCGTCCCTGGCGTTGCGCCTACGCCAACATCGGCCAGCGGACATATGCCTCTCGTCGGTCGTCACACATGAATTGTATTTTGGCGCATACAAGAGCGGGCGGGTTGAAGCCAATCTCGCTTGTTTGCGCGCGCTGCGGTTCGAGGTTGTGCCCTTCGACCTCGAAGATTCAATCGTCGCGGGCGAGATTCGTGCAAAGCTGCGCGCCAATGGCGTTCCGATCGGTCCGTACGATCTCCTGATTGCCGCCCAGGCGCTGGGACGCGGATTGGTCCTCGTTACAGCCAATGTTAAGGAATTTTGTCGCGTCGACGGATTAATAATCCAGGATTGGACCAACGCAGACTAACCCCCAAGCGCGATCTACTCCTGAGATGCATCCTCATACCGCGAGTATCTCCATGCCGCCGCGCGTTCTCATCTCAGATTCTCTGTCGCCGGCCGCCGCACAGATTTTCCGCCTGCGCGGCCTCGACGTCGATTTCGAACCGACGCTGGGAAAAGACAAGGACAAGCTTGCCGCCGCGATCGCCGACTATGACGGACTAGCGATCCGTTCGGCGACGAAGGTGACCGCCGACATCTTTGCGCGGGCGCCGCGGCTCAAGGTGGTCGGCCGCGCCGGCATCGGCGTCGACAATGTCGATGTCGCCGCCGCCACCGCGCGCGGCGTCATCGTCATGAACACGCCCTTCGGCAATTCCATCACCACCGCCGAACACGCGATCGCGCTGATGTTCGCCTTGGCGCGCGAAATCCCTGCCGCCGACGCCTCGACCCAGGCCGGCAAATGGGAAAAGAACCGCTTCATGGGCGTCGAGATCACCGGCAAGACGCTTGGCGTCGTCGGTTGCGGCAATGTCGGCGCGAATGTCGCCGAACGCGCGCTCGGCCTGAAGATGCGCGTGATCGCCTTCGATCCCTATCTCACCCAAGAGCGCGCCAATGAGCTTGGCGTCGAAAAAGTTGATCTCGACGAGCTTTTGGCGAGAGCCGACTTCATCACGCTGCATACGCCGCTGACGCCGCAGACGAAGAATATCCTCTCGGCGGAAAACCTCGCCAAGACGTGCAAGGGCGTGCGCGTCATCAATTGCGCGCGCGGCGGACTCGTTGACGAAGAAGCGCTACGCAAGGCCCTCGATGAGGGCCATGTCGCCGGCGCCGCCTTCGACGTGTTCGCCCAGGAGCCGGCGACGGAAAACCCATTGTTCGGGCATCCGCACGTCGTCTGCACGCCGCATCTCGGCGCTTCGACGAGCGAGGCGCAGGAAAAGGTCGCGCTGCAGATCGCCGAGCAGATGGCGGATTATCTCACCAGAGGCGCGATCGCCAATGCGGTGAATTTCCCTTCGATCAGCGCCGAAGAGGCGCCGCGGCTGAAGCCCTTCGTCGAACTCGCCGAAAAACTCGGTCTCTTCGTGGGTCAGGTCGCCGTCGCCGGCGTCGACACATTGTCGATCGTCTATGAAGGGGCCGTCGCGTTGCAGAAGACGCGGCCGATTACGGCGGCTGTGATCTCCGGGCTGCTTCGACCCATTCTCGAAGACGTCAATCCGGTGTCGGCGCCGATCCTCGCCAAGGAGCGCGGCCTGGCGATTGAGGAAATCACCCGCGAGGCGCAAGGCGACTATGAATCCCTTGTCACGCTCAGCGCGCACACCGCGCAGGGCGAAATTTGCGTTTCGGGGACGGTTTTCCACGACGGCAAGCCGCGCATTGTGGGCATCGGCGACATTGCCGTCGACGCCGAATTCGCGCCGTCGATGATCTATCTGACGAATGAAGACAGGCCCGGCTTCATTGGCAGATTCGCCGGCGTGCTCGGCGAAGCCGAGGTCAATATCGCCACGTTCGCGCTGGGGCGCGACAGGCCCGGCGGCGGCGCTGTCGCGCTCGTCGCCATCGACGGCGAACTGCCGCCGCAGGCGCTCACCGCCCTGAAAAGCCTGCCTGGCGTCAAACAGGCGACGACGCTCAAATTCTGAGTACCCTCTCTGTTGATCATCCGTCGGCGCGCGGCGGTAGTGTTGCAAGTCTGCCACTATCCCGAAAGAAACGCGGCCTGTCTTGAGTTTAGCGCGTCGGCCCGCTTGCTTGCGCGAGCGGCCTGCGGGACTAATCATCAGGGCGTCCGCGTCGCAAATTCGGGTCGGCGCGACGTCCGCCCACACTTGGACAAGGGAAAACCATGCGTCGTCTTGCTTTTGCACTGATTTGCGCATTCGGCGCGCTCGGCGTCCTTTCGTCTCCAGTATCCGCGCGCAGCCCTGCCCCGCAGCCGGCCCCGGCGCCGGCGCCGGTCGTCGACCCTTTCACCGCGCTATTCGGCGGCGGCTCCTTCGCCCCGCAAACCAGCGACGGGCGTCCGCAGGCGGTCGCCGTTCCGCGCGAGGTCGTCGCCTTCGACGCCAGATATGCGCCCGGCACGGTGATCATCGCCACCAATGAGCGTCGGCTCTATTATGTGCTCGGCAACGGCCAAGCGATCCGCTACGGCGTCGGCGTCGGCCGCCCGGGCTTTGAATGGGCCGGCACCCGCTTCGTCGCCCACAAGCGCGAGTGGCCCGATTGGACGCCGCCGGCGCAAATGCTGCGTCGCCGCCCCGACCTGCCGCGGCATATGGAGGGCGGCCTCAACAATCCGCTCGGCGCGCGCGCCATGTATCTCTCCGGCACGCTGTACCGCATCCACGGCTCCAACGAGCCCTGGACCATCGGCCAGGCCGTGTCGTCGGGCTGCATCCGGATGACCAATGACGACGTGGTCGACCTCTACAATCGCGTCAAGATCGGCACCCGCGTGGTCGTGACGCGATAAGAATTACGGCAAACGATTAAACGGCCGGCGCTCGCGTCGGCCGTTTTATTTTGCAGGATTACTTTTCTCCAGGCCGATCGCGATCGAGCCCCTTCGCTGCAAGCTCTTCAAGATAGGACGAGAACCGCTCCGCCGCTGTCTCGCCGAGCTCGCGCAGATACCGCCATGTGTAGATCCCGGTGCGATGCATGTCGTCGAAGTCGAGCCGCACGGCGTAATTGCCGACCGGCGCGACCGCGATGATCGCGACATTGCGCTTGCCGCCGACAGTCTTGCGCTCCTTTGCAGAATGGCCCTGCACTTCCGCGCTCGGACTCTGCGTGCGCAAAAGCTCGGCGCTGAGCGCAATTTGCGCGCCATCGTCGAAAGAGACGTTCAGCATCCGTCCGCCTTCTGAGAGGCGCAGTTCAGTTGGCCAGGGCTCCTGCCCCATGTGCGTCTCCAGGATCTTTTGTTGGTGCGAGGCAATTTGCGGGCCGAGCTCTGGCCGTCTCCAAAGTTTCTATCGCGGTCGCGCGAAGAGCGCCAACACGATCCTCACTGAGGACGAGCTTTCTCGCTCCACCAGGTCTCCAAAGTGAAGCCGAAGGGAAACATCGGAAAAAGCGGCGTGTGCGCAGGATGGCGGATCGCGGCGCCATGCGCGCACCAGATCGCGTTCACATGCTGCAGGGGCACGAAATAGAAACCGGAGAGCAGTATGCGATCGAGCGCCCGCGCCGCCGAAATGCTGTCCTCGCTGTTGCGCGACGCAAGCAGACTGGCGATCGCGGCGTCGAGCGCGGGCGAAGCGGCTCCGGCGAGATTGAGCGAGTCTTTCCGGTCGAGGCTCGCGGCGTTCCACCTATTCAACTGCTCCTGACCGGGAACCGCGGCCGGCAGCCATTGCCCGATCATCATGTCATATTCGAAGCGCTGACGCCGGCGCTGATATTGGACTTCATCGTAGACGCGCGGATTGGCTTCGATGCCGATGCGCTTCAACGAGGCGGCGAAATTGAGCGCCAGCCGCTCTTCGTCGCGATCGCGGATCATGATCTCGAAGACGACCGGAACCCCATCCTTCGCGAGACGCCCGTCGACGAGAACATAGCCGGCGTCGGCGAGAAGCGCTTGTGCGCGCTTCGCCACCGAGCGATCGCGTCCCGAACCGTCATGCTGTACAGGTCGCCAGCGGCCTTCGAGAATATCGTCGCGCACGGCGCCGGGGAACTTCGAAAGCAACGCGCGCTCGGCGGCGCTTGCCGGACGCCCCGTCGAGGCATAGTCCGACTCGCCGAAGTAACTCTCCGTGCGCGTATAGAGGCCGCCGTAGAAATTGGCGTTGATCCACTCGAAGTCATACATCATGGCGATCGCTTCGCGCAGCCGCACGTCGCGAAAGATGGCTTTGCGCAGATTGAAGACGAAACCTTCCATCCCCGTCGGCCGGCCGGGGCGCAAGATTTCCTTCACGACGGCGCCGTTGCGCAGGGCGGGGAAATTGTAGCCAGTCGACCAGCGCGCCGCGCTCGTCTCCTCGCGATAATCGATCAGCCCCGCCTTCAACGCCTCAAACAGCGCGGCCTCGTCGCGATAGTAATCCAGGTCGATTTCATCGAAATTATAGAGCCCGCTCTGGCTCGGAATGTCGCGGCCCCAATAGTCAGGGTCGCGGCGCATGACAAGACGCGCGCCGGCTTTCGCCTCGGAAATCACATAAGGACCCGAGCCGAGCGGGATCGTCATGTCGAGATCGTCGAAGCGCGCCACATTGGCAGTCCTCTTCGAGAGAACCGGCATGGCGGCGAGAATGAGCGGCGCTTCGCGATCCTGCATGCCGGTCAGATCGAAACGCACAGTATGGTCGTCGAGCGCGACGGCGGATGTCACCGAAGCGAAAATCGCGCGATGGTTCGGCCGACCTTTCGACTTGAGCAATTCAAAGGAAAACAGGACGTCCGACGCAAGAATGGGCGTCTTGTCTGAAAAGCGCGCTCGAGGGTCGAGGTGAAATGTGACGTGTTCGCGCGCCTCGTCGAGTTCGACAGATTCGGCGATCAGCGGATAAAGCGAATATGGTTCGTCCTGCGACCGCATCATCAAACTTTGCAGCACATTGCCGATGATGAGCTGCGGCGCGTCACCAAATCTTGCGTTGAATGGATTGAGACTGGCGAATCCACCGCGCTGGCCGAGCCGCAGCCTCCCGCCTTTCGGGGCGTGCGGATAGGCGTAGGAAAAATGAGCGAAATCGTTCGGCAACGCAGGTTCGCCATAGAGCGCGAGACCATGCGTGACGGAAGCGCTCGAAGGCTGATCCGCAAGCGCCGAAACGGGCAACAAGACCGCGACGGCGTGGAGAAGCGCCGCAAAAACCGCGGCGCCGATCATGCGTTTAATTGCGCGGCCAGCGCGAAGCATTGATCGCCTCCTTCGCCAGATCGGCGGACTGAAACAATTCGGCCCGGGCAATCTCCAATTCGAAAAACTGCTGATCGCGCTTCGCCGATAGGCGCGCGCCTGCGGGCGTCGCCCCGAATGAACGAGGCGACGCCTGATCGCGTCAGAACTTGAGTTTGACGCCTCCAGAGAAGGCGCGCGGCTGGCCGGCGATAATGCCGGCGCCCTGCGCCGTCACCAGGCCGCCGGTCGGCCAGACCAGCGGCGTTTGTATCGGGCCGGTGAGGAGAGAGTTGGCTATGATTTGCGCGCCGGAGACATAGGTCCGGTTGAAGATGTTGGACACATCGAAATACAGCTCGATATTCTTGAAATAGAAACCGTCTAAGTCGTGGTTATAGTGAGTATTCACATTAAACACGCTGAAGCTTGGTATCGTGGTGAAATTGGCGTTATCGATCGTATAGTCGCTCTTGAGAATATATTCGACATATGCGCCGAGGCCCGCGAGGTCGCCGTAGGGCTGATCATATCCAAGTCGCGTTGTAACAGTATGGGGCGGCACATTGGGAATTCTATTGCCGGAGCGATTATATAGGACTGCTCGGCCCGCGACCGAACCAAGATCGTCCCAGTAATTTGTGAAGAACTGATCGTTGAACGTATAGGCCGCGATCAGCCGCCACCCATCATAGGGCCGCCAATCAGCATTGAGTTCTATGCCACGGTGGAGAGATGAGGGAATGTTCGTCTGATAGTTGATGAGCGCATTGTTCAACGTCAGAATTTCGTTGCGGTGCCATTCGTTGAAGCCGGTCAGGCTGACATTGAGAGTTGGGCTCGGCGTCCAGTCGACGCCGAGATCGACGCCCATATTGGTCTGGGCCTTAAGCGGGTTGCTGCCGGCGCCGTTTCGCGTCGTGGTCAGAAACACGAACGTCGGTGTGCTATAGCCGGTTGAATAACGCGCCCGCACCTGCCACTCCGGATTGTAGCGATAGGTGAGCGATGCTTCCGGCGCCGTATTCCAATAGTCGTTGTCGACCGCGAGCTGGTTGGGAAATCTGGGCCGCAGATTGATGGCGTAATTATAAACAGTGTTGACGCCCCAAACCCGGTTCCAGTTGGAGCTGAAGCCGACCACTCCGGTCAGGCCCGGAGCGAGAGCAATCTCTTCGCGCGCGCGCAGTCCGATGTTTGAAGTATAGTAATCCAATTTACCGATCGGCGCGCCCTTTGCGCCGCTATACCAAGTGTTGGGGATCTGATTGTAGAGCGGATTGGTGGTTTTGGCGTTGCTATAGAAGAACTGGAGAAAGTGCGTCGCCGGGAAGCCAAACAGCGGAGCGTGGCTGGTGATGTCTGTCTGTGCCGTAATGCCTACGGTGGGACCTCTGAGCGCCACCGGCCCGCCGAGCCCGCCGAGCGCCGCCGGCCCGACTCTCGGCGGCGGCCAAGTGCCATTGATATTGTCGAGATAGTCGTAGGTGAATTGCGAGCGCCAGGTCGTATTGTTGTCGAAGTCGTGCTCAAACTGAACGCCGGCGATCTGTCTTAGGGCGTGCGAGTGCGAGCCGAGCTGCCAAACGCTCTGGTTGACAAGCGGCGCCTGAAGCGCGGTGAATATGCCGTTCGCGGGTACGTTCAAATTGTTGCAGAAGGGCGCGTTGGTGTTGCTCGCAATTGGACAGCCGTAATATTGTTGAAAGGGATTCAAATTGAATACGTTTATACTCTCTCGGTTCAGCAGATCCGCCTTTATGTCGTTCGCGATATATTTAACGATGACGCGATCGGTCGGGGTCATCTCCCATTTGCCGAGAAGCTTGCCCTGCTTGGCTTCGTAAGCGCCGCGCGCGGCATAGCCATCGCCGCGCGTATGCGACGCAAAAAAAGCGATATCGAAGGCGCCAAGCGTGCTGTCGACCACCGCCTTTCCGGCCCGGACGTAATTGTTGACATAGCCAAAGCTGCCAGCTTCCGAACCCGTATTGACGCCGTCGATTTCGGCTCCTGAGAAGGTACGGAAGTTGATTGCGCCGTTATAGGCGTAATTACCGAAGAGCGCCGAGGACGGTCCGCGATAAACGTCGACCGCGGCGTAAGAATGCGGATCGAGCAAGTCGGTGCGGCCATTGCCGTCGGCCGTCATGATCGGGAACCCGTCTTCAAACATCATGATGTTGCGGACACCGAACGGAAATCCTGTACCAGCGCGGTTGCCCGATCCGCGAATCGAGATGAAAAGATCGCGCGCAGAATTGCCCTGCTGTACGGAGACGCCGGGGCTGTATTCCAAGACCTTCCGGACATCCGCCAGGGGCGTCGGCTTGAGGAATTTGGTGTTGACGATCGTCACCGTCTCGCCGGGCGGGTCCCGATAGATCGGCAGTTTCGCGCGGGCCGCGCTAAAGCCCGGCGCGATTCCCTCTTCGCCCGCCGTCGACTCTCTTGTCGCCGGAGGCCTGACCGGCGCGGCGCCGATCGTGATCTGCGGAAGCGCCTGCTGCGCCTGCGCGACGGAGGCGGCGGACAAGAGCGCGAGAACGCCGAGCGCCGCGCCATGCATCAATTTCGACCGGGACGTCATCTTCTTTGCTTTCCTATTGGGGAGTGAAACTCATTGAGCAGGCGCACGCATTGACCCGCTTGCGGTCGACGCCGGTTTCCACGGATCGGCGAAGCGGGGAGATGTCAGAAAGGAATCGTCGGTCAGCGTTTTCAGAAAGGCGATCAGATCGCTCTTTTCCTGCGGCGACAGATCGATGGGCACGATCAACGCGCTTTTGTTTGCGTTGTACCGACCGTCGCCCTTGAGAGGACCGCTCGTGACATTGCGCCCGCCGGCCGCGTAAATGTCGATCACGTCATCGAGCGTCGCGACGCTGCCGTCGTGCATATAGGGCGCGGTGACAGCGATATTGCGCAGGCTCGGGGCGCGAAACGCGCCCATCTCGGCGGGGTTATGCGTGTTCTCGAAAACGCCGCGATTGGGCTCGGGATAGGCGCCCTTTCCGTCGAGATCATAGAGGCCCGTGTTGTGAAACGGCGTCTCGATCTCGCGTGTTTTGGCGTGATAGAACTGATCGTCGAAATTCACGCTGCCGTGGCAGTGATGGCACTCGGCCTTCTCGCCAAAGAAGAGATCCTTGCCGCGCATCTCTTCTGGAGAGAGCGTCGCTTTGCCTTCAAGATAGCGATCATATTTCGAGGACGCCGAGACGACGCCGCGCTCAAAGGCGGAGATCGCCTTGATGACGTTGCCAAAGCTTATGGGATCCGCCTCGCCAGGAAAGGCGGCCGCAAAATCGCGGCGATAATCTGCGTCACTGTTGAAACGCGCGAGGATCTCTTTGCGATTCTTGTCATTGACGCCCATCTCGATCGGCTCTTCGCCAAAGAGCGGGCCTTCCATCTGCCTTTCGAGGGTCACCATCGCCGGATTCGCCCAGGTGAGCGTGGCGCGCCAGGCGGCGTTGGCGATGCTGGGCGAATTGCGCGGCGTATGCTGGCCCGTGGCTCCCACGGCGACCGGGCGGCCATCGGTGAACGCCAGGCGCTGCTCATGGCAGGAGGCGCAGCTCTCCTTGCCATTTCCAGATAGACGCGGGTCGTAGAAGAGCTTGCGTCCGAGCTGAAAGCGAGCTTCCGACATTGCGTTGTCAGCTGGAACCCGTGGCGGCGGCATGAAGTCGGGCAAAGTCCAACGCCAGGAGTCCGCGCTCGAGATCGTGTCGCCTTGCGCGCCGCCTGCGATCAGCGTTGCGGCGAAGAGAAGGATGAGAGTTTCGCGCTTCATTTCGCCACCTCCGCGCGGAAAATCTTCGTCGACGCGCCGGAGGACTGGCCGGCGTCATTGGCGTCGGGCGCGGTTTCCTTGAGCCGAAGCCCGAGATTTTCGAACATCGGCGCGCATTCGGGATCGGCCGGACCGCTCATGCAGCCGGTGGAGAAACCCTGGTCTTTCCCAAGATCGATGCCGGCGAAGAGCGGCTTCAGATCGAGCACGACGCGCTGTCGCGCGGAGTCGAAGGACGCGAGTTTCACGGGAATGCGATTTGGATTGGCGCAGGAGGTGATTTCGCCTTTCGTCGCGTCGCCGCGACAGCCTGTCGAACCAAGGTGCAGCATCCAGGTCGAGACTGTGATCGTCCCATCCGAGTTGACGCGCAGCGGCGCCGCCTTGGGCGCGTCGGCCATCGCCGGCGCGCCGCCGTCGGACTTGTCGCCGGACTTGTCGCCTTGCGCGCCGGCGCCATTCGCTGCGTCCGCCGGGCTTTTCGGCTTGAGCGGCGGACGGGTTACTCCGCCCTCGGGATCGACTTCGATCTTTATGAATTTGCGCCCAGCCTGCCAATTCCACGTCATCGACTGAAGATCGAGCGGCGCGGGAGCGGTGGCGAAATTCGAGTGGTTGAGAATGACGTCCTTGCCGTCCTTATCCTGGACGACGCTTGGGACGCCAATGACGAAGCTGAATCCTTTGTAGCGGCCGCGCGGGGCCGATCCCTTGATCGTGTCGTTGAGGTCGGCGCTGCCGACGCATTTGCCAGTCTTATTTTCGAAATCGAGCAGCGCGAGGTTGGCGTATTGCCAGTCGTTCTGTTCCAGCTCGATGGGAACTTCATGGCCGGCGGCGTCGATCAGGGCCGGCGCGGCGATGTAGAACCTGGCGTCGTGGAGCTGCGCCGGCTGTCCACCGGTTCCAAGACCCGCGATGTCGCGGCCGCATTCGACCGGCTGATCGCCGGCCGCAAGCGCAAAGCGTATCGCGACCTGCTGCCTTTCATTGCCGTCGCCCTTAGCCGCCGCCTGCGCGCCGCCAACGGCCGCGAGACCGGCGATGATGGCCGTAACCCGAGTGAATGCGCGCATGATTCCTCTCCTGTCAGCACGATTTTTGAGATGTGTGTTGGCTGCACGCGTTCGCGACGCGTGTCGGCGCCGCGCGTCAGAGACGCGCGCGAAAATCAAACGCGAGGGAAATGGCGAGTGGGGGGTCGAAGACCCGACAGCCGACCGCTAACGCGCTCTCTTAGGAGAGAAGCGACGGGGGTGCGCGAGAGAGCCTATTTCTGGGCCACTGGGTGGTCGGCGGCGCGATATCGCGCTCTTCCGGCCAAAGAGGAGGAGTCTCAGATACCGGCGCCAGCACGAGAACGACGACGGATAAAAGAACCTTTGACCCGAGGTCGTCGTTTCGGTCGCTTAGAAAGCACGCCATGCAGTGCATGTGCTGAACATGCTGGGCCTTGCCGTCGCCATCGGCTTGGTCGGCGCAAAGCTCGTTCGCCATCGCGACGGGAGAGCTTAGGAACGCGCCCAAATCGCCGCCGTGGCGGCCGTTAGAAAAAATAAGACCCAAAGCTTGCTGAAACAGCAGACAAGCGACAGCGGCCGCCACAATCGGACGCACGAACCGCCGCATTTTTTTCTTGTCTCGCCGCATATCGAATTCTGAGTGCACCAGGATTAACTTGTCAACGACGCTTATCGCCCAACTTTTGCAATATTTTTAACTGTTGCGCTGCAGCCACACTTGGTCTTTGCAATTTCGCTTTGTCGTTTCAGTTGAAGGGCGCGAGGAAGCCGTGCGCCCCGACATCACTCCAAATGGCGGCGCGACCGCCGACGAAGAATCTTCCGCGCGCAGTCTTTAGTCCTTACTGAAGATCCCGTGGCGGCTTGCAAGAGGAAGCAAGCTTGCCGACCGTGTCCGTTGGTCAACGCGTCTTCGCCTTATCGGCCCTTATCGTTCCGCCATACGCGCGTCGTATAAGGAGTTTCCGTATTGCCGCGCGCGAGTTTCGCGCCTATGATCCGCGCACCGTAGGCAATGGTTGGCGGCAATCCATGCTCGTTCGGCTCATTCTTTTCGTTGCGATATTGCTGCAAGTCGCCGGCGTTTCGACTGTCGCCGCGCGCGTCCAATCTCCCTCTTTGTCGTTCGCAGCCGTTGTCTGCAAAAGCGATGCGATTCCCGCGGCGCCTCACGCGCCGGGCGAACACGCCGGCTCTTGCTCAGACTGTATCGCGTGCTGCGACGCTCAGCCGCAGATCTATTGCGTCTATGATCAGATTGCGCGCCTGTCCTTTCCTACGGCGCGAATCAGCGTTCCCGCTTTTCCGATCCCTCCCGTTTCCCGAACGCGATCGGCGACCCCGCCGGCGCGCGCCTCCCCCGTCTAAAGACACGGCCTTACATCCGCGCGTTCGGAAAGCAAATCCGTCCGCGGATCGAAACCACGCATCGCCGATGCCCCTAGGGCCGCTCGGCGTGATGCGTTTTGGATAATCGGCGCGCTTGGAGACAAGCGGGGAGGCGCTGATGCAGAAGTCCCATGAGACGATCGACCGACTGTTTAGAAGCCATCATCGCGATCTGATAACGCGGGCGCGCCGCGTGATCGGCTCGGGAGACGCCGAAGACCTGGTCCAGGAAGCCTATCTCAAAATGCTGGAAAGCGACCGTGGCGAACTGATTTCAAATGCGCGCGGCTATGTGTCGAAGATGACGTGCACGCTCGCGATCGACAATCTTCGGAGGCAAAGAACGCATGCCAGAGCGCTTGCCGAAGACGGCGCATGGTTCCAGTCGCCCGCTCGAGACACGCACATCACGTCGGCCCTCGACGCATTCGGCCTGGCGCGGGACGTTCAAGCAGCCCTGGCGCGGCTGCCAAGATGCTGTCGTCAGATATTCCTGATGAGCCGGATTCTGGGTTTCAGCCATTCGGAGATCGCGCAGGAACTCGGCGTTTCCTTGAGGACGGTCAATCGCAGCCTGGGTCGGGCGCTCGAGCATTTCGATCGCGCCTTCGACGTCGCGCCTTCAAGCGTCCCGAAGAACGCGTCGCGCGAGTCCTCGGCCGAAGCGCCCGCGCCGCGCCTTCGACATGCGCCAAACATCAAAATCTCGACGGCTCGAAAAAATTCTCGCCCCAAGCTGTCCGAATTTTGCGGCCTCGCTCGTCATACCATTCGGGTCCCGCGTTCTGCGGAGCCCGTCTGGTCTCTCCAGACGAAATCAAAACAGGAGGCTTTCATGACCATCCGTATCGCCAAGCGCATCACCCTCAATGTCATTGGCCGCGCCAGCGCCCGCTGCGCGTCGACCTGCGCCGCCACCAACGGCTAAGGACGAT
>NZ_JAMRYX010000044.1 GCF_024448135.1 Methylocystis suflitae | reverse complement strand
CCGCAATTGACGACGACCCGCTCGATTCCAAGCGAATATTCGAAAGACAGGCAGCCGGCGTGCGCGCATAGGGAAAATTCGAAAGGCGGCGGTCCGCCGGCGTCGACGATGACGAGCGCGTCGCCAGCCTCCATCCGCTGATAGCCGGCGTATGGGGCGTTGACGGGCGGCGCGCCGCGCGTGTCCTCGTGGGCGAGCGCGCTCGCCAGCCGGTCCAGCGCCGTCGCGCCCATGCCGTTGAACAGCGCCAGCGACCCGTCGCCATGCTGCAGCATCCGCAGCATCGGCATCATCCGGTCGATGGCGCGCAGGACGGCGGACGGCGTTTGCAGGCCGCGCGCCGCAATCACCTGCCGCAGCGGCAACAGGTCGAGCAGCAGGTCGACCGCGACCTGCGGATTGCGGCTGACATGGCCGCCGTCGATGAGGATCTGGCGGTCGAGCTCCGCGCTGAGCGCGCGCGACACATGCGGGGCGATTTTGCGGCCGGTGTCCGCGCAAACGGCGAATTCGGCAAGCGCGATGGCGCAGAAGGCGCGATCGGCGCCGCGCGCGCCATCGCCGGCCAGCGCCCGCCACAACAGCCGGGCGTTGCGCGCGAGCGCCAACATGAACGCGTCATAAAAATCGGCGTCGGCGCCGTCGAGCAGCGTCGGCGACTGCGACAGGAAAGACAGAAGGCGCCGCGCGACGACGGCAGGCTCCATCGCCGGATCGTCAGCCGGAATTTTCGGAAGCGAAAGAAAATCCGCGACGAGCTCCTGCGCAGTGGCCAGCGCCGCCCTGTTGTCCGAGGCCTGCAAATGCCGCAGCCAGGAGAAGCCTGCAAGCGAGCGCCGCCAGCATTCGGAAGGCGCGGCGACCAGAAAAGGCGATACGCCCCGCGCCTGCACGGTTTTGCCGTCGAAGGAGAAATAGCCGGCGTAAATCTGGTCGGCGACGGTCGAATCGGTGGTTCTGATGTCAGGAGGCGCGATGCGCAGCCGCTCCGGCGGCGCGATCGCCATCGACTTCATGAGGTGATAGGGCGCGGCGGCGCCTCGCGCGAAGGCGCCCGCCGCCCGCGCCGCGGAAACGCTCGCCAGCCGAACCCGATCCCGCAACATGATGGCGCTCAGTGGGCGTCCTCCGACAGCGGCTCTCGCGCGATAGATCCCCACCGGCAACGCGCCAACCGGCAATATCAAACCCCGCCGTCCGCTTATAGTCCATATTTCCGTGACTTCCGAATGAGACCGCGCGGGCTTCGGCGCTACGCCATTGCATGCAAAAGGGGGAAAATGCCAATGTCGCGCCTCTTTTTTAGGAGGCTTCGCCCATGCCGCTTTACACGATCGACGGAATCGCGCCGCGCCTTCCGGCCCCCGGCCGGTTCTTCGTGGCTCCAGGCGCGCACGTCATCGGCCGCGTCGCGCTGGAGGAGGACGCCAATGTCTGGTTTGGCTGCGTGCTGCGCGGCGACAATGAGTGGATCACGGTCGGCGCCCGCACCAATATCCAGGAAAACAGCATTCTCCACACCGACATGGGCTTTCCGCTGGTGATCGGGCCGGACTGCACGATCGGCCATGGCGTCATTCTGCATAGCTGCATCATCGGCGAAGCGACGTTGATCGGCATGGGGGCGACAATCCTCAACGGCGCCAAGATCGGCGCGAACTGCCTCGTCGGCGCCAATGCGCTGGTGACCGAAGGCAAGGAATTTCCCGATTATTCGCTGATCGTCGGCTCGCCCGCCAAGGCGATCCGCACGCTCGACGAAGCGGCGCGCGAGCGCCATCTCGACTCGGCGAAACATTATGTGGAGAACGGCCAACGCTACGCGAGCGGGCTGACGCTGATCGGCTGAAGGCGGCCTCACCGCGACACATACAGCGGGGCGCTGGTCGCCGGGCTAATCGCCACCCAGGCGTTCTGGTTTTGCTGCGACTGGCGCTTGACGAAGCGATAGGGAACGCGCGTCCAGGGCCGCATCTCGTTGGAAAGATTGTCGAGCACGAATTCGCCGCGGTCGGTCTTGACCGTCAGGACGGAATGGCCGTCGCCGTTCTTCTCCTTCACCACGGTGAGCAGCAGCGCCTGCCGCGGAAAGCCTTCCTCGATCAGCATGCGGCGCTTTAGAAGCGCGAAATCCTCGCAGTCGCCCTTGCCGTCGCTGGGATAATCCCACTGATCGACCGCGCTCCAGTGATCGACGTCGGCGATCGGGTCGATATTTTCATTCACCCAGGCGTTGATGCGCGCGATCTTGCGGAAAACGGCGGCGGTGAGTTCGACGTCCTGCGGCGCGGTTTCCTCGTTCTGGCATTCGCCCCGGTAGCGCTGGCAGAAGTCCACCCAGCCGTATGGCACGCTCGTTTCCGGGCCAAGCACGGCGAATGTCGCGGTTTCGGGTCCAGCGAAACTTTTTGCATTAACGACGACAAGCGCCGCGCACGCCATCCCGAGAGCCACAACCGCCTTACTAACGATGCCCAACATAACCCGCCTCCGTGACATGAGGCGAGGTTAGTTTTCTTGTTTTGCTGTCGATGAAAGTATTTATGTCGGATTTTACGCGAATGCGTTCAGATTTTTATAGGTCTGCGGTAAGTATAATTTTGTGCTGTGAAAATGCATAAAATTGAATGATATCCCGCATCATGCTGCTATTACACGACTTTTTCGGCGCACGCGCCAAGGCTCCATCGACAACGACATGCCTCGGCTTAAACTTCGATGCACGCTGGTTAACCTATGCCAGTTCCGGAGGTTAACGCGCGCGTTCAGAGCAAAATTTTTTTTAGCGCGTGTGACGGCACGTCTTCGTGGAAGCGCAAATTAGTCACAGAGGTTTACGCGCGGGCCGAGGAATGGGACCGTTGCGAGACCGAATGACGCCCAGTTGGCGAGCAGGAAGCAGACGAGCGTATTCCCTCGCGAATGCGTATAGCGTCGGAAAGAACAATCGGCCTCGGAGCGGATCATTGGAGAAGCAGCGGCTCGAGGCCTTCAGCGACGGCGTCATTGCGATCATCATCACGATCATGGTGCTCGAACTGAAGCCGCCGC
Organism: Methylocystis suflitae; assembly: GCF_024448135.1. Lineage (GTDB taxonomy): Bacteria > Pseudomonadota > Alphaproteobacteria > Rhizobiales > Beijerinckiaceae > Methylocystis > Methylocystis suflitae. The sequence continues at coordinate 4,672 of NZ_JAMRYX010000044.1, read as the reverse complement.
ATGAGGCGAGCTTCGCGGCGCTCGCGCAGCTCGCCCCGGTCTTTTTCAGTTATGTTTTGAGCTTCGCCTATATCGCCATCTACTGGAACAATCATCATCACCTGCTGCAGGCGGCGTCGCATGTGACAGGCCGGGTGCTGTGGGCCAACGTCCATCTGCTGTTCTGGCTGTCTCTCATTCCCTTCGCCAGCGCCTGGATGGCGGAGAACCATTTTGCTGGAGCAACGGTCGCGGTCTATGGCGCAGCGCTGCTGGCGCCTGCCATCGCCTATTTCATCCTCGGCCGAATGCTTCTGAAGACGCACCGACCCGAGTCGATGCTCGCACGCGCCATCGGCGCCGATGTCAAAGGCAAGATTTCGGTGCTGCTTTATCTGCTCGCAATCGGGCTGACATTCCTCGATCCGCGAATTTCGCTGGCGATTTACGTGCTCGTGGCGTTGATGTGGTTTGCGCCAGATCCGAGAATTGAGCGCGTGCTTTCTGAGAAGCGTCGAGGCGAGGGCTAACGGTAAAGCCAGGCGTTGCGCGCCAGCATGCCGCCTCCGCCGAGCGCGCGGATCGCAAGATTGCGGGCGACGGCCGCCAGTCCGCCCATATGAAAATAGCCGCCCTGACGACGAGAGGCGCCCACGACCTGCTCGGCGCGGGTAAGCCTTGCGTCCTCATAGGCGGCGAAGGCGGCCTCGACCGTTGCGCCCGGTCGCATGAAGGCTTCCCCCAGGGCGTCGGCGTCCTCGATCGCCTGCGCCGCGCCCTGCGCGAGAAAGGGGACCATCGGATGCGCGGCGTCGCCGAGGAGCGTCACCGGTCCCCTCGTCCAATGTTCCAGCGCCGGCCGCGTGAACAGCGGCCAATGGCGCCAGGAGGCGCCGGCTTCGATCAAGTCGCGCAGTTCTGCCGCGATTTTACGCGGCGCGAGTCGGCGCGCGAGCGCCGCGCCTTTAAGCGACAGGCTCGAAGCGGCGTCCTCGGCTTCCGGCGGCTCTTCGATGATGACGACGGCGTTGATCATTGAGGCGTCGCGCAGCGGATAATGCACGACATGGGCGCCCGGCAGCAGCCAGAGATTGGACTCGCGCGCGCGCAGCGCCGCTGGAACGCTCTCGGCGGGCAGCGTCGCGCGCCAGGCGACGCAGCCGGAATAGGCGGGCGCGTCCCGCTCAGACGGAACGAGATGGCCGCGCACGCTCGAGCGCACGCCGTCGGCGCCGATCAGGCCCGCCGCCTCTATTTCCTCGACGCCGTCCTGGGTGTGCACGCGCATGCGAACGCCTCTGGCGGTCGCTTCGAAATCTCCGACGCGGGCGCCGGCGCGGACATGAGTCTGCGGATTGTCCAGCGCCGCCTGCAGCAGCGCGCCCTGCAGGTCGGCGCGGTGGAAAAGCCGGAACGGCGCGCCCCAGCGGGTCCTCGCGGCGGAAAGATCAAGCCGCGCCAGAACTGCGCCGTCCCGCCCGCGGCGGATATTGATGGCCTGCGGCTCCAGAGCGACGGCGGCGAGCGCCGGTTCGAGGCCGAGCTTGGCGAGAATGCGCCCGGCGTTCGGCGCGATCTGCAGTCCCGCGCCGACCTCTTCGATCCGATGGGCGCGCTCGAGCACCAGCGCGCGCTTGCCGGCGCGCGCCAGCGACAGGGCCGCGGCGAGGCCGCCAATGCCTGCGCCGGCGATGACGATCGGCGCGTTCACCCGCGATCTCTATCAGGCGGCGGCGTCTTCAGAGACGCGATAGACGCATTCGGCAGGGTCGGCGCCGCCGCGCAGGGCCGGGTCGTAGACATAATGCGTCGAGCAATAGGGGCAGACGGCCTCGTTCGACGCGCCCATGTCGATATAGACATGGGGGTGGTCGAAGGGCGGCAGCGCCCCGATGCACATGAATTCCTTAGCCCCGATCCTGATCTGCGCGACGCCGGGCTGATTATGGAAATGGGGCGTGGAATGCTGGGCCATGGTCCGCTCCTTGATGGGCGCCGGGCGGCGGGAACTGCCCCGCCCCTATAGTGCAGTGCAAGGGACTTGGGTAGGGGTCAGCCCGGCGGGTCCGGGTCCGGGTCCGACACGCCCAACGCTTTGAGCCGCGCGCGCTCTTCCTGACTGAGCGCCTTGGCGGGCGTGGCGGGGAAGCCTGGCCGTCGCCGCGCCGCCATATAGACGGCGGCGGCGCCGGCGAGCAGCGCGATCAGCGGCGCGGCCCAGAGCAGCAGCGTGCCGGGCTTCATCGGCGGGCGCAGCAGCACGAAATCGCCATAGCGGGAATGGACGAATTCGCGCACCTGCGCGTCGCTCATCCCCTCCTTGAGCTTCTCGCGCACGAGCACGCGCAGATCCTTGGCGAGCGAGGCGTCGGAATCGTCGATCGACTGATTCTGGCAGACGAGGCAGCGCAGCTCGGTGGTGATCGCCCGCGCCCGCGCCTCGAGCGCCGGATCGGCGAGCATTTCCCCGGGCGTGACGGCATGGGCCGTCAGGGGGAAGAGAACGAGCGCGATAAACACCCCCACCCCAACCCTCCCCCGCTTCGCGGGAGAGGGAGCAAGATTCGGCGATTTCTCGCGATCCGGCGAATGCCGATCGTTAGAGTCCCCTCTCCCGCGACAGCGGGGGAGGGACAGGGAGGGGGCCCAGACAGTCATTCCGCAGGCTCCAGGGCTGGCGCGGCGGCGCGGCGGGCGACGCCGATGCGCAGACGCCGGTCGGCGAGCGACAGCGCGCCGCCGAAGGCCATGACGAGCGCGCCGATCCAGATCAGCGTCACCAGCGGCTTCCAGTACAGCCGCGCATCGATCGTTCCGTCCTCATGCGACTCGCCGATCGCCGCATAGACCTGCCCGAGCCCGAGCGTGACGATTCCGGCCTCCGAGCGCGCCATGCGCCGCGCCTGATAGAAGCGCTTGGCCGGTTCGATCGTCGCGAGCGTCGCGCCATTCTTGCGCACCGCCATCACCGCATAGACTTCCGAATAGTTCGGTCCCTGGCGCGGCGAAACGGATTCGATGCCGATCTGATAGGGACCGACGTCATAGAAGCTCGAAGGCTTCATCGCGACGATGGTTTCGACGCCCCAGCCGGTCGCGGCGAGGCCAAGCAGCGTCAGCCCCATGCCGGCGTGGGCGATCGACGTGCCAAAGGCCGACAGTGGCAACCCGGCGAGCCGCTTCAGGCTCGCGCGCCCGGAGGTCCCCCGCACGCGCAGCGCAAGATCGCTCAGGGCGCCAACGACAAGATAGATCGCGATGCCCGCGGCAGCGATCGAGAGAAACGGCGTTCCGTACCAGGCGCCGAAAGCGGCCGTCGCGACGACGCCGACAACGAAGGCCATACGCAGCCGCTGCAAGGCGGCGGCAAGATCGCCGCGCTTCCAGGACAGCATCTGGCCGATCGGCATCAGCAGAGCGAGCGGCAGCGCGATCGGGATCATCACAGTGTTGAAGAATGGCGCGCCGACGGAAATCTTCTCGCCGGTGATCGCTTCGAGGGCCAGCGGATAGAGCGTCCCGACGATGACGGTGGCGCAGCACGCCGAAAGAAGCAGATTGTTGAGGACGAGCGCGCCTTCACGCGAGATCGGCGAAAACAGACCGCCGACCGGCAGCGCGCTGGCCCGCAGCGCGAAGAGCGCAAGCGCGCCGCCGATAAAGAACACGAGAATGGCGAGAATGAACACGCCGCGGTCGGGATCGCTCGCGAAGGCATGCACCGACGTGAGCACGCCGGAGCGCACGAGGAAGGTGCCGAGCAGAGACAGCGAGAAGGCGAGGATCGCGAGAAAGATCGTCCAGACCTTCAGCCCCTCGCGCTTTTCCATCACGGCGGCGCTGTGCACGAGCGCCGTGCCGGCGATCCAGGGCATCAGCGACGCGTTCTCGACCGGGTCCCAGAACCAGAAGCCGCCCCAACCGAGCGTGTAATAGGCCCAGTAAGACCCCATGGCGATGCCGAGCGTCAGGGCGATCCAGGCAAAGAGCGTCCAGGGGCGAATGACCCGCGCCCAGCCAGCGTCGATGCGTCCGCCAATAAGCGCGGCGGCGGCGAAAGAGAACACGATCGAAAAGCCGACATAGCCGAGATAGAGCAGCGGCGGATGGATCGCGAGGCCCGGGTCCTGCAGGATCGGGTTGAGGTCGCGACCCTCCCACGGCGCCGGCGCGACGCGCGCGAACGGGTTCGAGGTGAGCAGAATGAAAAGAAGAAAGGCCGCGCCGAGCAGACCTTGCACCGCAAGCGCGTCGGCGCGCAGCCTGTCGGCCATTGCGTTGGAGAAAACCGCGATCAGCGCGCCGCAAAAGGAGAGAACGAGCACCCACAGAAGCATCGAGCCTTCGTGGTTCCCCCACACGCCCGAGATTTTGTAGATGAAGGGCTTTAAGGAATGCGAATTCTCGATGACATTGACGAGCGAGAAGTCGGAAACGACATGGGCGTAGGTCAGGGCGCCGTATGACAGCAAGACGAACAGGAATTGCGTGATCGCCGCCGGGCGCGCGACGCGCATCAGCGCGGCGTCGTTCAAGCGCGCGCCGATGAAGGGAATGGCGAATTGCGCCAGCGCAAGGGCGAGCGCGAGGACAAGCGCATAATGTCCGGTCTCAACGATCATGCGGCTGTCTCCCCCTTCTCCCGCTTGCGGGAGAAGGTGTCGCGCCGAAGGCGTGACGGATGAGGGCCGAT
>NZ_JAMRYX010000043.1 GCF_024448135.1 Methylocystis suflitae | reverse complement strand
AGCTTCCTTTCGGTGCAAAGCTCGTAACAACGGCATGCCAATTCACGCAGCATGCCCTTTCCTTGGAAGTTCGGATGAACCATGCTGTCGATTGGTTGCCCACCCAAAATGCGCTCTTGCCCATCCGATAACAGCATGGGCCAGACCATATAAAAGCCGACGACGCGCTCGTCGCAAAGCCCCACGACAGCTGGGCAGACGCCCATCAGAGTTTCGTTCCAATGCTTCGCGTCATATTCAATGCTTCGATTGGCACCCCAAACGACTTTGAAGAGTTCACGAAGTTGCATTAAATGAGACACCTCATACGGTGCGTATCGGACATCCTGCAGCTGCGGTGACGACATTTTTCTTTCTCAAAAGAAACAGATTTCGTGCGGTCTCGCGTTTTGCGAAGGGTCTCGCCTACCACCAAATTTGATAAGGGAGATAACATCGCTCAAATAACGAAGAGGACCAGACCCACACCAGCAAAGTTAGTGCACCGACCCCGTATGGGATAAAAGCGATCATAGTCGAATACGAACCTTTTATTAAAAAGGGCAACCGCGTGAGGATTATAAACTGGATCGGAGAGAGGTAATATTGGAAGCGAT
>NZ_JAMRYX010000042.1 GCF_024448135.1 Methylocystis suflitae | reverse complement strand
GGCGCGGCGCGGCGAAATCGACGAACGCTCTCAGTTTGGCGGAGACCAAGCGGTTCTCAGGATAGACCAAGTGCACCGGAACGGGCGGCGGCGTGAAATTGTCGAGAACAGGCGCGAGCCGGCCGTCGCGGATCTTGTCGGCGACCATGTAGGACAGGGCCACCGTGATCCCGTCTCCCATTTCCGCCGCGGCGATGGAGGCAACCGCGTCGTTGATTTCGAAACGGGGGACAAAGGAAACGCTGTTCCCTCTTTTGCCGTCGAGAAAGCGCCACTCGCGGTTGGGCATGAGGCCGGTGAACGCGATCATTGAGTGGAGGCGCAGATCGGCTGGCGTCTGCGGAACGCCTCGCCTCGCGAGATAATCCGGGCTCGCAACCAGCATCCTTCGAACTGTTCCGATCTTCTTTGCGACCAAATTTGAATCCGGCAAAGGGCCGATACGGACAGCGAGATCGATCCCTTCCTCCACGAGGTTGGCGATGCGATCGAGCAGCAGCACCGACATGGTGACGCGTGGGTGCTGGTTGAGAAACGCGCACACCACTGGCGCGAGGGCTGACCGACCGAAAGTCACTGAGGCCGTGAGCGTGAGATGGCCAATTGGAACGGCCGTTTCGCCAACGGCCTCTTTCTCGGCGGAATCGAGATCGCTCAGAATGCGCCGTGCGCTTTCCAGAAAGCGCTGACCGACGTCCGTGATGGTCAGGCTGCGGGTCGTGCGGCTAAACACGCGGGCGCCCAGACGGTGTTCGAGCGCAGAGATCGCCCGGGTCACCGCCGGAGGGGACAGGCGCAGACGTGTTCCGGCCTTGGCGAAGCTGCCGGCGTCGGCGACCGCGACGAAGACCTCGAGTTCGTGGAGACGATCCATTTTATTCCTCTAGATGGAATAATGAATTCCATCTGCCGAATATTCTTACAAGAAAAATAATGAGCCATTGTCTGGACGAGCGACGCCGAAGCGCGCCGCGCCGTCAACGAAACGAGGATTGACCTCATGGCTCGCATTGCCGTCATCGACCCCACATCCGCCACTGGCGAGGCCAAGAAATTGCTGGACGCCGTCCAGGCCAGCCTTGGCGCTGTACCCAATTTCATCCGCGCGCTCGCCAATTCCCCGGCGGCGCTGAACGCGTTCCTCGGCCTTCACACGATCGCCGGCGCGGGTCTTCTCGACCCCAAAACGCACGAGCGCATCGCCTTGGCGGTCTCCGAACAGAACGCCTGCCAGTATTGCGTCTCGGCGCACACGGCGATCGGGCGCAAGGCCGGCCTCGACAATCAGGAAATGCTGGCGAACCGCATGGGGCGTTCATCTGACGCCAAGGCGGAAGCCGCGCTCGCTTTCGCCCGCGCGCTCGTCGAGCATGCCGGACAGGTGAGCAAGGCGGAGTTCGACGCCGTGCGCGCTGCCGGGCATTCGGATGGTGAAATCATCGAGATCATCACGCATGTCGCAATGAACATCTTCACCAATTTGCTGGGCAAGGCGACGCAGATCGAGATCGACTTCCCGGAGATCAAGCTGAACAAGGCCGCCTGACTTATCGCAGCTCCGGCGCAGAGGAGTCTGCGCCGGCCCCCTAACCGGGAGAGGAGCTTTCAATGACCGACACGACACAACATGCCGGCGTCCGCCCGCCGCTGCCGCCCTTCACGCGCGAAACCGCGATACAGAAAGTTCGAATGGCCGAAGACGCCTGGAACACCCGCGACCCCGAGCGCGTGTCGCTTGCGTATACGGAGGACAGCCGCTGGCGCAATCGCGCGGAGTTCCCAGTCGGCCGCGCCGAGATCGTCGTGTTCCTGAAGCGCAAATGGGCGCGTGAGCTCGACTATCGCCTGATCAAGGAACTCTGGGCCTTCGCCGAGAACCGGATCGCGGTGCGCTTTGTTTATGAGTCGCGCGATGACGCCGGCAACTGGTTCCGCAGCCACGGCAATGAGAACTGGGAGTTCGACGAGCGCGGACTGATGCGGCTGCGCTTTGCGAGCATCAACGATCAACCAATCCGCGAAAGCGAACGGAAGTTCCGCTGGCCGCAAGGCCCGCGGCCTTCGGATCATCCGGGTCTATCCGACCTCGGACTCTAAAGGCGCGCGCTTGAGCCTGCAGGAGGGCGCCATGCCGCATCGTTACGCCGAGATCGCCTTCACCCCGACGGTGAAGAAGGCGCAGGAGCAATTTGGCAGCCGGAATGCTTATGCGCGTATGGAAAGCGTTCCGGAGACCAGGAACCATCGCCTGAGCGAGGTGGAGGCGCAATTCATTAGCGCTCGAGATTCGTTCTACATGGCGACGGTCAGCGAGACCGGCTGGCCCTACATTCAGCATCGCGGCGGGCCGACGGGATTCGTGCGCGTGCTCGACGAGACCACGATCGGTTTCGCGGATTTCCGCGGCAACCGGCAATATATCAGCCTCGGGAATCTGATGAATGAAGACCGCGTGTCGCTCTTCTTCATGGACTATCCGAACAAGACTCGGCTGAAGCTCTTCGGGCGCGGGAAGATCGTCGGTCTTGACGACGCGGCGACCTTGTCTCGACTCGAAACCTCGGATTACCGCGCCCGCGTCGAACGCGGCTTTCTGATCAGGGTCGAGGGGTTCGACTGGAATTGTCCGCAGCACATTACCGAGCGCTATACGCTCGAAGAGGTGCGCGCAATGGCGGCGCCGCTCACCGCGCGGATCACCGAACTCGAGGCGGAACTCGCCCGGCTTCGAACTGCGACGTCTGTTGCGGGAGCATCGGATCACGCCGGCGCTTGATTTGACGTAACCTTGGGCCAAGTTCGCGCGAACTGGTGGCGTGATCGGCGTTTTGTCGTCCCCCAAGTGCGAAAGGCGCCGATCATCGCGAGGATAGCGCTGTCCTCGCGTTTCGTTCCCCTACTCAAGCGACGGAATCAAATAACCACAAGCCGTCAGAAGGGACCGTCATGAGTACGAAAAGGCAGACGTCTCACAACACCTGAAGTCACAAGCTCAAACTGAGGCGCTGCGAAACAGCTTCATTTTCGCGCGCTACGCCCTCAATTTAGCGGAGATTCGACATGGTCGCCGGAGCTGATCTTCACAGGCCTGCCCTTTCTTTAGAGGGCGCGACCGAAGCGCCCACACTTGTGAGCCCCCTCAAATTTTCTCCCCAGGCAACCGACTCGCCTGCCGGACCCAATCGGCGAGTTGCGCCTCGTCGATTGCGTCGCCCTCACGGATGTCAAGGTAGCGGACGTGCTTCTGCGTGGAGGCGCCTGGAGGTAGCGGCGTGAGATCCGCGCCGCGGAAGAACGCCACCCTCACGTATTTTGTGAAGCAGTGAAAGCTCAGGCGCCAGACATTGTCCTCGATGCCATAGAAGGGTGAATTCCATTTTACGGCCTTCTTCACCCCTGGGACGGCCGCGATGATGAGTCGATCGAGACGGCGGCCGACGTCCTGTTTCCAGCCCGGCATGGCGGCGATATAGGCTTGGACGGGAGCGTCCCCATAGCCCTTCGGGATCTGCGGATTGCCGCCCGCAAGGAGGGCGGGTTTCGCGGGTTTGGCGGAGTGCGCATTCGTGTGCGTTTTATCGGTTGTGGCCATCTTTCCTGCCGACGACTTGGTCGAATTCTTCATGCCCACTCCTTTCGATTTGCCGGAGGCCCTGTCGGCCATTCCCGCCACTTGGATGTAGTTTTCGACGGACTCGAATCCGACGTCGACGCACAGGCGCTTCGATTCGGACATGGGCATTTCGCTGGCTTCGCCCAGAGCGGGCCTTTGTCAGCCGGCCGAGGCGGCGGCGAAAACCGCCAATTGAGCGGCAAAAGCACGCTTGTATGGGGGCCGCGCTTCGCCGCGGGCGACATAGCCGGAAAGATTCGGATATTCGTCCAGCATACCCGATCCTTTTAACCTGAGCAGCACCGCTATCATCAGCAGGTCACCGGCGCTGAACGCGCCGTCGAGCCAGTCGGCATCGCCAAGGCGATCGGAGAGTTCGCCGAGCCGTATATGGATGCGCTCCTCGACAACAGGCAGACGCTGCTCGTACCAGGCCTCGTCGCGCTCCAGAAGCCTGGCGATTGCAAGATCAATGATTGGCGGCTCCATCGTGCTAAGCGCTGCAAACATCCATGTGATCGCGCGCGCCCGGGCATTCGCATCGTCTGGCAGCAGGCCAGCATGGCGCTCCGCGATATGGAACACGATCGCCCCCGACTCGAACAGGGCGAGATCGCCTTCTTCAAAGGTTGGAATCTGCCCGAATGGATGAAGCGCAAGATGCGCTGGTTCCTTCATTGCTTTGAACGAAAGAAGACGGACGTCGTAAGGCTGGCCAACTTCTTCGAGCGCCCAGCGAACGCGCATGTCACGCGCCAGACCCTTGCCGCCATCGGGCGAGCGTTCAAAGGCGGTAATAGTGGGAGTCATTGAAATGCTCCGAGCGATTGCATGACGCAACGGGGCTTCACATGGTTGATTGCGAGCATTTTTCTCATGGTGATGTCTCCTCTTGGTTTGCGTTCATGACTGACGTTCAAGTTTTTTGCGCTGAAAGCGGCCTCAGATGCTGGGCGAGATGCTCGATGCCGTCACCGACAATCTCCCCCCTTTTGCTTTGGCGCGAATGAAGGCGCCCGGAAGAACGGCTAGGTGCGGCGCGGCGCGCAAGCGACATGGCGGTCCAGTCGGCCGAAATGCGCCGATCCAGCATCGCCGCTTCGATACCAGCTTCCAGCGTCTCGACATGGCGCCCAAATGCTCCGGTCACAGACGCCGCGAATAAATTCGGAGCTTGACGTCGGCTATCACGCCATGTATTTAACCTATGCATTATATAACCGTATGGCAAATAATGTCCGACTCTCTGAGCGCTACACTCGCCGCTTTGGCGGACCCGACACGACGCGCCATCCTGGCCCGGCTGGCGCAAGGCGAGGCGTCCGTCAATGAACTCTCCACGCCCTTTTCCATCAGCCAGCCGGCGATTTCCAAACATCTCAAGGTGTTGGAGCAGGCTGGCCTTATCAGCCGCGGGCGGGTTGCGCAGTCTCGGCCGTGCCGGTTGGAGGCGGCGCCGCTGCGCGATCTGGTCGGCTGGCTGGAGACCTACCGCCGCTTCTGGGATCAAAGCTTCGACCGCCTCGATGCTTATCTGAAGGAACTGCAGAAGGGGAATCCCGATGAGCCTCGCAACTGACTTGTCTTACCCGACGCTTGTCGTTTCGCGTCATTTCGCGGCTTCGCCCGAGCGACTGTTCGACGCTTGGCTCGATCCGAAGGCCCTCGGCGTATGGCTCTTCGCTACGCCTGGCGGCGTCTCGAAACATGTCGAAATTGACGCGCGCGTCGGCGGCGGTTTCGCAATTCATGAGCAACGCGGCGAGATATTGGCGACGCATTTCGGCGAATACCGCGAAATCGTCCGTCCCCGTCGAATCGTTTTCACTTTCGGAAGTAGTAAGGATGGTCCGTTCAGTGTCGTGACCGTGGACATCAAACCGGACGGCGCAGGAAGCCTCCTCACGCTCACGCATCGCCTCTTGCCGGAATGGGCGTCGATGGACGTCAGCGTGCGCGCCGGATGGGAAAGCGCGCTCGAAGGATTGGCGCGCGCCATGGGAGAGGAAGGCGACGGCCATACGTTGGTCATGCATCGAACCTTCGACGCACCGCGCATTCTCGTGTGGAAGGCTTGGACGGAAGCCAACCATCTGCTGCGCTGGATGTGCCCTGCGGAGTTCAAGGTGCTGTTTGCCGAGAATGATCTGCGCATTGGCGGCAAATGGCGTTCGGGCATGCGTTCACCGGAAGGCGCGGATTTCATTCATTGCGGAGAATATCTGGAAATCGAGAAACCTTCGCGTCTTGTCTTCACCCACACATGGGAGAGCAACCGCCTCGAACCGCGAGCGAACACGAAAATCACCGTGGTTCTCAATGAAACTGGCGGCAAGACCCAGATGATCTTCATCCATGCAGGCCTCGCGACCGAAGAGTCCGCGTGCTCGCATCGACATGGCTGGACCGGCGCGTTCGAGAATCTCGCGCAACTTGCGAGCGAACTCGTCCAGCAAACGCACTGAAGGCGTCTCGACACGCCAAAATCATGTCCGGCACTTTATTGACCTTTCCTCGACAGTACGACCAAGCGCCTAATCGCCCTTCGATCGTCAACACAGGAATCGAACACGATGAAAATTACGGTTGAAGCGACTGTCGCGTCGCCGATCGAAGAAGTCTGGCGCGCCTATACGAGCCCTGACGACATCAAACGATGGAATGCCGCCTCCGATGATTGGCGCACGACGGCTGCGACGGTTGATTTGCGCGAGGGAGGAACGTTTTCTTCGCGCATGGAAGCCAAGGATGGCAGCATGGGTTTCGACTTTGCCGGGACCTACACGAAGATCGTTGCGCCAAGACTCATAGAATATATCTTCGGCGATCGAACGGCCTCGGTCGAATTCACTGACTCCGAAGCGGGCGTCAATGTGCGGGTGACATTTGACGCGGAGGCGACGCATTCGATCGAGCAGCAGCGCGGCGGTTGGCAGGCGATCCTCAACAACTTCGCTCGCTATGTCGAAAGGTCGCAATAAGGAGATTCGTTATGCTGATATTCCTCGCCTGCTTGGTCGGCCTTCTTGGCGCAGTGCTGTTTTATGCTTCGACAAAGCCGAACGAATGCAATTTTTCACGGTCGATCCACATCTTGGCGCCACCCGAGAAGATATTTCCGCTGATCGACGATCCGCGCGCCATGAACGAATGGAACCCTTTCGTGAAGGCCGATCCAAACATCAAGCTCTCCTATAGCGGCCCGCCAAACGGAGTCGGCGCCGCCAATGATTTCGACGGCAATAACAAGGTCGGCGCCGGCCGGGCGGAAATCATCGAGTCCGTCGATCCCTCGAAAGTCGTCGTGGCGCTGCGCATGGACCGTCCGATGAAATGTCAAAACCGCGTCGAGTTCACGATTGTCCCGAACGGGAACGGCTCTGACGTCACTTGGGCGATGAGTGGCAAGCAACCATTCATGGGGAAGTTGTTCAGCGTTTTCGTCAACACCGAGAAAATGGTCTCGAGCGCTTTTGAGACCGGTCTCGCCGATTTGAAGGCGAGAGCTGAAGCTTGAATCCAGAATTATTCAATTTGCACGTGACGCAAGCGCCCATGACTTGGAGGCTTCATTGGTCACTAGACCACAAAGAACTGGAGAGATCTCGGATGCACATCGTGCTGACGAGTATAAGCGCTTATTAGCCCTCGATGTCACGTCCACGCAGAAGCCAGTTTTGAGGGGACCGGTCGCTACTGTCGCATTCCACGACACTTGCGGCGAATTCATACAGATCGCACAACGGCTCTGATCATGATTCCCGGGTCCGTTAAACAGGCCATTGCCGACCTCGCTTCTGGAAAACGCGACACCCAAGAATCGGCCTATGAGACTTTGCTCGCTGCAACGGCGGACAAGGTGGCATGGGGGGACGACGCCTGGGACGAACTAACGTCGCTTCTCTCCCACAAGGACAACCGAGCGCGCTCCATAGCGGGCCAGACGCTCTGTAATCTCGCGCGCAGCGTTCCTCCGGAACGCATCCGTCGAGATTTCGAATTGATCCTTTCCACCACCTGGGACGAACGATTTGTCACTGCCCGGCATGTCTTGCTTTCGTCGTGGAAAATCGGCTTGGAGCATGCCGCTCTCAGAAAACAGCTGCTCGCTTGGTTCGCAAAGCGGTTCGAGACGAGCAAGACCGAGAAGAACGGCGCCCTCATTCGTTACGATATTCTCTGTGCGACGCGTTCTCTCTTCGAGGCGACGAAGGATCAGGCGATAAAATCGCACGCGTCTGCGCTCATCGCCTCCGAGACCGATGACAAATACCGGAAGAAATATGCCCGCGCGTGGCGCGGTTTACTGACGTAACTCGCAAATGGGTTTGCGTAACGAAATCGATGAATCGCAAAGTCGCGCGCCATCGCCGGAGCGATCGAATTTCGAAACGCGGCGTTGTGTCTCAAACGAAAGACGGCGTGAAAAGGTCAGGATTTGCGGCGCACCCTTGGCCAAAACGCGCGCCTTCGATTTCAAGCAGGCGCGCCTTCGCGCTCGTGCCGCCATGGGCGGAAAATCCGCCGATTTTTCCGCCGGCGGCCAAGATGCGATGACAGGGTATGATGACCGCTATCGGGTTTCTCGACAGAGCGTGTCCAACCGCGCGCGCGGCGCCTGGCGATCCGACGTCACGGGCAATCTCGCCATAGGTCGCGACGGCGCCCCAGCCGATGGCGCGGGTCGCATCATAGACGGCCTTGTGAAACAGGCTGCTGCCGCGAAGGTCCAGCCGCAGGGTCGAGAAATCGATTTTCTCGCCGCGGAAATATCGCTCGAGCTCCGCGATCGCTTGCGCAATCGGCGAAGGCAGGGCGCCAGACCACCGATCCGCCTTCGCCATGCGTCGCGCCAAAGCTGCATCGTCCCGTTCCGGCAATTGGAATCGCGTTATGCCCTCTTCGCTCCATGCAATGCCGCAGGGACCGATAGCAGTTCGAAAAATCAGAAAGCGCTGCATGACCGATCCCCGGCTCTATGACGGGCTAAGCGCGGCGGCGCGAGCCTCGAAACTCGGCGCGACAGGATAGCGGAAATCATCCTCAGAGGCGCAAATTTCCAAACTCGCCGCCGTGCAGCCGCTTGGAGCGCGAGGTTAGCGGGTCGCGGCCTGAATCACGCCGCCGCCCAGGCTTGCTTCGACGCCAGCTTCTCCGCCTCGGCGCCGGCGCGCAGTCGCGCGGGGCGATTTTCCAAGCCGCTCCAATAGGCTTCGAATTCCGGGCGCTTGTCGATCACGCCGAATCGCAGCCCAAAGCCGATCATCGACCCCACATAAACGTCCGCGGCGGTGAACCTGTCGCCCGCAATATAGCGACGTCCCGCCACAGCCTTGGCCAGCGCGTCCATCACGGCGGCGTAGGAGCCGTAGCCAAAGCGGGCCTGCATCTCTGGCGTCGCGGGGTCCCAACCGGCGGCGTGGTTGCTCATCGCCGGCTCGACGCAGCCTGCGGCAAAAAACAGCCAGCGATAATAATCGCCGCGCGCCTCGGGTTCCGGCGCGAGCCCGGCCTCGGGAAAAGCGTCGGCAAGATAGGCGCAGATGGCGGCCGCCTCGGTGACCACCGTCTCCCCATGCCGGATGGCCGGCACCTTGCCCATGGGATTGATCGCGAGATATTCGGGCGCCTTCATCGTCGTTCCGTAATCCTTGACCTCGATTGAAAAGGGCGCGCCGACCTCTTCCAGCATCCAGTGCGCGATCATGCCGCGCGATTGCGGATTGGTGTAGAAAACAAGCTCCTTCGCCATGGATTTTCCCTTCGGCTTTCCTGATGCGGAGCGACTGTATGCGATGATGCTGTCAGCTTCTGTCAGCATAGTTTGACGCCATTCTCTCACCAACGTCTGGCGGCGGCGCGGCGGGCGCGCGTCCAGAATATGCGCCGCCTCGATCCGATCGGCTCGAAAGTGTCGGAAGGCGCGCCGCAACTCGCACCAGCCGACGAGAATGCGAGCGGATTCGAAAAAGCCGAGCGCTACGGGCCAAATGACGCGCTGCGTCCGCGCGCCTTTTTCATCGCGATAGGAAATGGCGAACTTGCGCTCTTCGCGCAACGCGCGGCGCAACAGCGTCAGTTCGACATGCTGTGGCCGCTCCCAGCCTGGGCCGACCAGCAACGCGTCGTCTTCCAAACGGCTCCTAAGCTCTCGCGGCAAAACCGCCGAGATTTTCGCCAAAGCGTTGCCGGCGGCCTCGGACAGCGCGTCGTCGGTGCGGCGCGCCACCCATTTCGCGCCGAGCGCCAGCGCCTCGATCTCTTCCTCCGAAAACATCAGCGGCGGCAGGAGAAAGCCGGGGCGCAGCACATAGCCGACGCCCGGCTCGCCGTCGATTTCCGCGCCCATCGCCTGCAAAGCGGCGATGTCGCGATAAAGCGTGCGCAGGGAAACGCCCGCCTCGCGCGCCAGCTCCGCCCCGCTAACGGGCCGTCGGCGGCGGCGAAGCATCTGCAGGAGATCGAACAATCGATGCGTGCGGGACATGCCGGCAGAATAGCATGTGATCCTGTCAAATTCTGGCAGCAGGAAAACCTTCCGCCTCGGACTTCTCTCGCGAGATCGGCCAGGTTCGGGATTGCGGCGGCAGCTCCAGGTTCAGGGACGCTTCAAGAGCGCCGGTTGCGCATTCCCGGAACAAGCTTCAAGTCGTCGCGCGCGGCCAATTTCCGGTACGCGTCAGTCTCGACTCCATAGACGGCGACACGTCCTCGCTCGTCATGGTGCAATCCCCAGCCGTACTGCTTCGCCAGTGGCGAGGCGCGAAGACATGCTTGCGGCTTTGAGAAAAAAGCCGCCCGCGCGATTTCTCGTTTGTGATCGTCGATTCCGTTACGCCGAGCAAAAACTTCGAAAAGCAGGTCGTCGCTGGTGAAGGAATAGGGTTCGCCTCGAAGCAGCGCGTATTGCAGGCCCGCAACTGAGTTTCCGTTCGCCGGCTCGACTCCCGCCGTTGCGGGGCAGTCGGCCGACACCGTGATGAAGGCATTGTGATAGTTCGTGCTTTTCAATTGTCGCTTGATCCCGCTCGCGTTCGCCCTCGACCAACATATGCCTTCTCCAATGTGGCGACATCGAGCCTCCTCCGTTGCGGCCTAGCCTCCGTCACGGGCTCGCTTGGGCCGTTGAGCGCTTCCGGAAGGAGCAAAGGCGGGCCTCCCGCGATTTCCGGTCACGAAGGAGCATGGCCCAGGATCGCTTCCGCCTTCTTCGCCGCATCCCGAAGCGGCGACATGAATTCTTTGCGGTCGCTGCTGCGGAAGAAGTCGTCGCCTACGGCGGCGGCATGCCGACTCCAACGCCTCGCAGAGCAGCAGGAAGCGCGAGGCGTGATCTGTGACGGTCAGCGGATAGCAGTAGCATGATCGCGAACGTCATTTCGAAGCAGTGCGTCTCGCGTTCGAGACGCTCGACGCCCGCCGCAACCCGGCTCACATCTTTGGCGGATCAGTTGGTCAGCGCCGGACTTTCGCGATAGAGCGATGGGAAGAGGCGCTTGAGATCGTCGATCTTCGGCAGGTCATTGTAGACGATGTAAGGCTGCGCGGGATGGCGAAGGAGATAGTCCTGATGATAGGCCTCCGCCGGGTAGAACGCCCTGAGTGGTTCAAGCGTCGTGACGATCGGCGCTGAAAACGTCTTTGCCTCTGAAAGCTGCGCAATGTAGTCGCGCGCAGCTTTTTCCTGCTCGGCGTTGGCGATGAAAATCGTTGAACGGTATTGCGCGCCTGCGTCAGGGCCCTGGCGGTTTAGCTGCGTCGGATCATGCGCGACGGAAAAGTAGACGCGCAGCAAGTCTCCAAGACTCACCATCTTCGGATCATAAGTGATTTCCACCGATTCAGCGTGTCCGGTGTCGCCCCTGGAAACCTTCTCGTAGCGGGCCGTCTCCTTGGCGCCGCCGGCATAGCCGGACACGGCGCGCGAGACGCCCTTGACGCGCTGAAACACGCCTTGCACGCCCCAAAAACAGCCGCCGGCGACGACGAGCTTCTGTTTGCCGCCGCTCGCGGCAGGGGGATCGTAGGCGGGCGCGGGTAAGACGAATGCGCGTTCGGCGGCGCCGGCGCGCAACGGCGCGAGAATCGTCAGTGCGGCGACGAGAACAGCGGCGAATCTCATGGCGATATCCCTTACGCTTGTCCGCGCCCGACGAAACGCAGCGCGACGCCGTTCATGCAGTAGCGCAGCCCTGTCGGCTTAGGTCCGTCGGTGAAGACATGGCCAAGATGCGCGTCGCAGCGTTTGCAGGAGACCGCGACGCGCCTCATGCCGAACGACGTGTCGGCGCTCTCAAGGACATTGGCCTTGGAAATCGGCGCAAAGAAGCTCGGCCAGCCCGTGCCAGAGTCATATTTTGTTTGAGAGTCGAACAGCGCGGTATCGCAACAGACGCATTGATAAAGACCATCAGCGTGATTGTCCCAGTATGGCCCGGTGAAGGCGCGTTCCGTGCCGTCCTTGCGAGTCACCTCGAACGCGAGCGGCGAGAGTTGCGTCCGCCATTCGGCGTCGGACTTGACGATTTTCTCAACGCGCGAAACGCCAAGGCTCTTGCCGTTCGCGTCGAACGTCTCAACTTCGACCCATTCGGCGGCATGGGCGTTTCGAGCGAAGGCCAGAAAAAAGGCGCCAGACATGAGGCTGCGACGATTCAAGATCGGCTCCTGCGTTCTCTCTCTCCCCAATTCGCCCGCGCGTCGGAAAACGTTACGTCGTCAAAGAGAATTTCTGCTTCACCGGCGTCCGAAAAGCTTTTCGATGTCCGCGAGCTTCAGCTCGATATAGGTGGGCCGCCCGTGATTGCATTGGCCTGCCCCCGGCGTCGTCTCCATCTCGCGCAGCAGCGCATTCATCTCGGGCGCCGAAAGCCGCCTGCCGGCCCGCACGGAATGATGGCAGGCGCAGGTGGCGAGCACGTGATCGAGCCTGCGCGAAAGCCCGCGCGCGTCGCCATCTTCTGCAAGAAGGTCGGCGATGTCCTCGACGAGACGCTTGCAGTCGACGTCGCCGAGCAGCGCCGGCGTCTCGCGCACGAGCATGGCGCCGGGGCCGAAACGCTCAAGCGCCAGACCGAGCGCCGCGAGTTCGTCCAGCGCCGGCGCAAGCGCGTTCATGCGCGACTCGTCGAGTTCGACGACGGCAGGGATCAGCAGCATCTGTCGCGCGACGCCCGTCTCCTCGCGCTGGCGTTTGAGCTTCTCATAGACGATGCGCTCATGCGCCGCGTGTTGGTCGACGATGACAAGACCGTCCTGCGTCTGGGCGATGATGTAGGTTTCGTGCAGCTGCGCGCGCGCGGCGCCGAGCGGCGACTCGGCCTCCTGCGCCGGCGTTTCATGCGCGCGCGCGTCAGCCATCGGCGCGCCGGCCTCAAAAGCGGCCTGCGGCTGCTCTTCGAAGCCGGCGGGCGCGTAAGGCGAGCGCGGTAGGCTCCAATTCGCGGGCGGCGGCGCGCGATATTGGGCGCCATTGCCGCGCGCCAGAATGTCGATCGCCGCGCGCGCGTTTGTGGCGGCGCTGCGATGGCTCTTCTCGGCGAGCGCCTGCTTCAACGCGCCGACGACGAGGCCGCGCACCAGCCCCGGATCGGCGAAGCGCACCTCCGCCTTGGCCGGATGCACATTGACGTCGACGCTGCGCGGATCGCATTCGATGAAGAGCGCGGCGACGGGATGGCGGTCGGAGCTCAGAAAATCGAGATAGGCGGCGCGAATGGCGCCGGCGAAGAGCTTGTCGCGCACGGGCCTTCCATTAACATAGACATATTGCATTTGGGCGTTGCCGCGACTGTAGGTCGGCAGACCGGCAAGACCCGAAAGGCGCACGTCGTCACGCGCGGCGTCCAGCCGAAACGCGTTGGCGGCGAATTCTTCGCCAAGGATCTGGAAGATGCGCCGCGCCTGATCGTCGCCGCAGGCGGGATAGTCGAAGAGCGCCCCGCTGTCGGCGGACAGCGAGAACCGAGTCTGCGGATGAGCCATGGCGAGTCGCTTGACGACATCGACGATCGCCGCGGTTTCGGTGCGCTCGGTCTTGAGGAACTTGAGCCGCGCCGGCGTCGCGGCGAACAGCGCGCGCGCTTCGATCTTGGTTCCGCGCGGCCAGGCGCAAGCGGCGAGACCGCGCTTCTCGCCCGCTTCGACCCGGATTGAAACACCGTGCGGCGCGCCCGTCGCCCGCGTTTCGATCGTCAGGTCCGCCACCGCCGCGATCGACGGCAGCGCCTCGCCGCGAAAGCCAAGCGTCGCGATGCTGGTCAGATCGCCGTCGGGGATTTTCGAGGTCGCATGGCGCTCGATCGCGAGCGCCAGGTCGCGCGCGTCCATGCCGCTTCCGTCGTCGATGACGCGAATGAGGCTTTTACCGCCGTGTTCGACCGCGACGTCGATGCGCATCGCGCCGGCGTCAAGCGCGTTCTCGACGAGCTCCTTGACGGCGGACGCCGGCCGCTCGACCACCTCGCCGGCGGCGATGCGATCGACGAGAAGGGGATCGAGGCGGCGGACGGGCATGGGTGAATCGGCTCAGCGTGCCAGGGCTTTGTGGATTATAGCGGCTTTGGCGGAACAATCGCTATGAGGGACGCGAGGAGCCAGGGCGATCGGGTGAAGGGTTTCCTCATCCTGAGGAGGCCTCAAAGAGGCCGTCTCGAAGGACGAGGAAACCCGTTTTGCGCATTGTTTTTCTCACCTTCGTCCTTCGAGACGCCGCCTACGGCGGCTCCTCAGGATGAGGGTGAGGAAAACAATTCTTCACAAGATCACTGTGCGAGGAGGCGGAGATCGAGCAAGGCGAACTCATCGAGGTGGAACATGACGACTAAGGCGAAGAAGAAATTTCGCAGCGCGATCGCGGAAGCGGCGCATGAAACCGCAAGCGGCCTGCATCGCACTGGCCTCATCGACGCCAAGACGATGCGAGAATTTGATGCGGCGTGTCTCAAAACAATCCCGCAGCCGCGTGGCTTTGTCTTTATCCTGTGCAAGATGGCTTATGAAAAGCCTGAAGGTTTTGCCGTCGGTCCAGTTTTTTGGTGGAGGAGAAGGTAGACTCGTGCCTGTAACGTCAACCTCCAAATCTTCAACCATTTTGGATATGTGCGTATCGCTTACACCGCGCAATGTGATTTTGACATAATCAGATTTGCTCTCACCGAATTAATGCGGCGTATCAATGCCATTTTCTTGCAAGTAAGTATCGATATCCATGAAACTGTATCGACGCTCCAACTCGGTGGCGATTGCAGCTACCAAATACAGCTTGTGAGAAGGGCGCATTAATTCGACCTCGAAATCGTAATTCTATCGACGTTGAACCGCCGCGCGAGATCAGCTTTCGTGGCGCTGACTTTGGCGAGCGCCGCAAGCGCTTCCTCGCGCCGCTGGCGGGTGAGCTTGGGCGGTCGCATCATGTGAACGCCCCGCGCCTTGGCGCGGCTGCGAGCGGCGGCGCCATGCGGCCCCTCCCTCGAGCCTTTCCGTGCGGCTCGTGAACGTCAGTCGAACAACGCGCTTCGAAGGACAATAAGGCTTCCCTCCAAGTCCCTCGCCGCCGAACTTCAGGACAGCGGCGCCAGCACCAGCGCCAAATTCTCCACCGCCATCACCCGCGCCCTGGCGCCGGGCGCGAGGCTCTCGACTGGCGAATCTTCGGCGAGCCGCGCCTGCCATTCGACGCCCGACCAGAAGACGACGCCGCGCGTCTTCGTCACCTCATGCGTCAGCGTCAGTTCGCGCCCGATCAGATCGCTGCTCTTATCCTCTTCGATGTCGGCGTTTTGAAATCGCTGCAGCGGCTTCCTGCCGACGATGGCGATGAGCAGGCTCGCGCCGGCGACGATCGCCGCGGTTTCGACGAGCGGCGGGCGCCAGCCGGTCGCATAGAGAACCGCGCTGGTCAGTAGCGCGCCCACCGCCACGAACATCACCGGCGAGAGGCCGATCACGACGATGTCGAGCCCGAGCAGGATAAGGCCGGCGATCAGGCTCGCATTGGCGGGATCGTAGAGAAAGGCGGGCTCCATCTTTATTCCGCTTCCCGCCAGGGCTGCGCGCGGCGCTGCTGAGAATCGTTCGACGCAGGGCTGGCGTTGACGGCCTTGAGCACCGCCATCGCCTTGGCGATCCAGCCGGCGGGGTCGGCGCCATCGCCCATCAGCACTAAGGAATTGCCGGCCTTGGCGAGGCGGCCATATTGCTCGATGGCGCTTTTGGCGACTTCGAGCTGCACCGCCTGATCGCCGCCGACCTGGGTGATTTGCGTGCGCACCAGTTCGATCGCCTTCGCCTGGCCTTCAGCGCGCAAAATCGCCGCCTGTTTCTCGCCGTCGGCGCGGTTGATCTCGGACTGTTTCACGCCTTCCGATTCGAGCACCGTCGCCCGCTTGTCGCGCTCGGCCTTCATCTGCCGCTCCATCGACTGGCGCAGCGATTCGGGCATGGCGATGTCCTTGATCTCATAGCGCGTGACATGTGCGCCCCAGAGCTGGGCGGCGTCGGAGACGGCGCGCACCACCCGCTCATTGATCTCGCTTCGGTTCTCGAAGGTCTTGTCGAGCTCCATCGAGCCGATGGCCGAGCGCATCGAGGTCTGCGCCAGATTGATGATGGCGCGGCGGATGTCCTGCGCGCCATAGGCGGCGTCCTTGGCGTTGACGATCTTGTAATAGAGAACGCCGTCGATGGTGACGGTGGCGTTGTCCTTGGTGATCGCGTCCTGCTCCGGCACGTCGATCACCTGTTCGCGCAGATCGAAGGTGTAGGCCACCCGCTCGACGATCGGCCAGACGAAATTGACGCCCGCGGTCAGCGATCGGTTGTAGCGGCCCAGCCGCTCGATGACGAGCACGGTCTGCTGGCGCACGAAGCGCACCATCGTCGACAGCGCCAGCAGCGCGACATAGGCGAACCAGAATAGCGGATTTTGGAAGAGGCCTATCGGCAGGCCGAGGTTGAAGGATCGGTCGATGATCAAGAGGCCGATTGCGGCGGCGCCGACGACAAAAAGTGCGAAACCCATGGAATGAACCCTCCGCGACAGGCGCGTTGAAAGAATGTTATCGAGCGACTGAGACACGGGCGCTCCTATTCATGGCGCATGGGGGCGGCCTTCCCGCGAAGGCGCGCCCTGGGCGCCAATCGACGTCTAGCGCGCCAGACACGCCGAAGGCGTGCGCCGCCGCATGTCTCGCGCGATGCTCAGCGCTGTCTCCACCAGCTTTCGAGCGTCGGACCGAACATCGGCGATGCATAGCGCGGCAATCTCGCCGGGCGCGCGATGTCGGTCGAATGCGCCAGCCATTGGTCGGACGCATGAAACAGCGGCACGACGTAGAAGCCGGACAGCAGCACGCGGTCATAGGCGCGAACGGCGGTGATGAAATCGTCGTGGCTTGTCGCGGCCAGCAGGGCGGCGATGAGCGCATCGATCGCCGGTGAGGCGGCGCCGGCCAAATTGAAGGAGGCTTCCTGGTTTGCGCTCGAAGACCCCCACCGCATGCGCTGCTCATTGCCCGGCGACGCCGAGGCGACCCACTGGCCGAGCATCATGTCGAAATCGAACTTCTGCCGTCGGCGTTGATATTGCACCTCGTCGACGAGACGCACGCGCGCGTCGACCCCGATGCGCTGCAGCGAGCCGGCATAGTTGAGCGCAAGCCGCTCCTGATTGCGGTCCTTGACCATGATCTCGAAGGCGACAGGCTCGCCGTCCTTGCGCAAAACGCCGTTTTCGATGCGGTAGCCGGCGCTCTCGAGCAGGTCGAGCGCGCGCTTGGCCATCTCGCGGTCGCGGCCGGAGCCGTCATTGACGGGCGGTCGCCAGCGGCCTTCCAGAATGTCTTCGCGCACGGCGTCCGGAAACGGCGCCAGCAAGGCGCGCTCGCCGGGGGACGCGGGGCGGCCGGAGGAGGACAATTCGGATTCGTCGAAGAAGCTTTTCGTGCGGGTGTAGAGGCCGGCGTAGAGATTCGTGTTGACCCATTCGAAGTCGAACATCATGCCGAGCGCTTCGCGCAGGCGGATGTCCTTGAACAGGGGACGCCGGGTATTGAAGACGAATCCTTCCATGCCTTTTGGGTTTTCGTTTTTCAGCGTCTCCTTCACCACGCGTCCATCGGTGAGCGCCGGGAAGTCGTAGCCGCTCGCCCAGCGGGTTGTGCTCGTTTCGTCGCGATAGTCGAGCAGGCCCGCCTTGAAGGCTTCAAAGAGCGAATTGCCGTCGCGGAAATATTGAATGTCGATCTCGTCGAAATTGTAGAATCCGCGCTGGCTCGGCAGGTCGGCGCCCCAGTATTCCTCATTGCGGCGCAGCAGCAGGCGCGCGCCAACTTGCGCGTCTGCAATCACATAGGGACCGGAGCCGACGGGCTTGGCGAGCGTCGCTTCGGAAAAGCGCTCGACGTCGGTCGCGTGTTTGGGCAGCACCGGCATGATCGCGAGAATGAGCGGCAGCTCCCGGTCGCCGACGCCTGAGAGGTCGTAATGGACGGTATGCGGGTCGGGCGCGTCGATCGATTTGACCAGCCCATAGGCGATGCGCTGCTGCGGCCGGCCCTTCGTCTTTAGCAAATCGAACGAGAACAGCACGTCTTCGGCGGTGATCGGCTTGCCGTCGGAAAAGCGCGCGCGCGGGTCGAGATGGAAGGTCACCTGCGAACGCGCGCGATCGACGTCGATCGACTGCGCGATCAGGCCATAGAGCGTGAAGGGTTCGTCCTGCGAGCGAGCCATCAGGCTTTGAAAAACATTGCCGACAAGCCCTTGCGCCGCAGTCCCCGACTTGAGATTGAACGGATTGAGGCTGTCGAAGGTGCCGGCGAGGCCGACGCGAAGTTTGCCGCCCCGCTTCGCGCCCGGCTCGGCGTAAGGGAAGTGATGGAAATCGCTCGGTAAAGCTGGAGCGCCGTGCATGGCGATCCCATGCGTCGGGCAGGGCGCTTCGGCCGCCCGCAAGGCTGGGGCGGCGCCCGAAGCGGGCGCGGCGATAAGGAGCGAGAGGGCGAAGCTGAGCGCGCGGCGCCCCCGCATTCGCCGTTCGCCGCCGCCGCTGGCGGGGCGTCGTGCAGGAATCGGGTGAATCTTCATCAGCGGACCATAATCCAACGTCCTGTCGCAAGAAGCGAGTCGCGCTTAAGTTTTCGGCCATTTTTTTGCGATAGTTGTGGGCAAAAAGCGCCCCCTCCAAGCATTGAGCGCTCCGTCCGGCTGGAATTTACTGCCGCGACCATGTAAGAGCGATGCCGTCGCCTCGTCGGCGTCTCGCGATCGCGCTGGAACACGGGCTGGTACAAGTTCCATGGCGCTGTGGCGCGAAGGCGGCTCCCGTTATGACGCGATCTCGAAACTATCCGGAGCCGGAGAGCGCCGGCCAGCAGGACAATCGAAAGGAACTTCCGATGTCGACCCATATCTCGCGTTCTTGCGCGATCGCCCTTGCGGGAGCGTTGCTGTTCGTCGGCGGCGGCGCATTGGCTCAGCAGGCGCCCGCGGCCGGCGCAGCGCAGCAGCCGCAACAGCAACAGCAGCCTCAGGGGCCGATTGCCGCCGAACTCGTCGCTGTCCAGCCGGACTGGACCAAGGTTTGCGGCGCTGATCCGCAGACGAAAAAGGAAATGTGCTACACGACGCGCGACTTCGGCGTGTCGGCGAAGGAGGGCGAGGCGCCCCAGCCGCTGCTGGCGCTCGCGATCTACGATCCCAAGGGCGAGGATCAGAAAATCATCCGCCTGCTGCTGCCGCCGGGCCTCATGCTGAAACCCGGCTTCCGCTTTGCGATCGATAAGGGAGCGCCGGAAAGCGGCGCGTTCGAAATCTGCTTCCCGAATGGCTGCTTCGCCGAGGCGAAGGTCAAGAAGGCGGTCGTCGACGGCATGAAGAAGGCCGAAAAGATGACCGTGGTCGTTAAGAATCAGGCGAACGGCGAGGTCACCTTCTATCTGCCGCTCGCCAATTTCGGCAAAGCCTTCGACGGCCCCGCCGTCGACCCGAAGGTTCTCGAAGAGCAGCAAAAGAAGCTGCAGGAAGAATTGCAGAAAAAGGCCGAAGAGGAGCGCAAGAAGCTCGAGGCCCAGAAGGGCGCCGCCACGTCGCCCGCGCCGGCCGCTGCGAAGAAGTAAGGTTGTAACGAACCAGGGTTTTAACGAACCCCGAAACGAAAACCCGCGCAGGACCTTGTCCGCGCGGGTTTTTTTTGCGGCCATGGCCTCGCGAATTATGCGTGGCGCCGCGTCGCCCTTCCGCCCCTCTTTTCCGGGAGATTCGCCGCGTCGCCGGCGAGTCGCGCGCAACGGCAGCGTCACTTTGACGCGCGACGATTAGCCGGTCTATATAGGATGTTGGGCCCTATCCAACGCAACCGCCGGCGAGGTCAAAGCACGCATGTCTATCGCCATCGCTATGGTCCTGGTCGTCGCGGGTTCGATCCTGTTTCACTTGTTGAGTCCCTGGCGGGCGACGCCGATCGCGTCGAACTGGGGCTTCATCGACGATACGATGGGGCTGACCTTCCTGGTGACGGGGGCCGGATTCGTCGCCGTCATCCTGTTTATGGCGTATTGCCTCTATCGCTTTCGCCATGTGCCGGGCCGGCGCGCCGCCTATGAGCCAGAGAATCAGAAGCTCGAAGCCTGGCTTGGAATCGTCACGACGATCGCCGTCATCATTCTCCTCGCGCCCGGCCTGTTCGTCTGGGGCCAGTTCATCACCGTGCCTAAGGACGCGCTGGAGATCGAAGCGGTGGGAGTCCAATGGAACTGGAGCTTTCGCCTGCCGGGCGCTGACGCCCAGCTCGGCTCGAGCGATGTGCGCTACATCGACTCAACCAATTCCATGGGTCTGAGCCCCGCCGATCCAAAGGGACAGGATGATCTGCTGATCACAAGCGGGGAACTGCACCTGCCGCTCG
Source organism: Methylocystis suflitae (assembly GCF_024448135.1). Taxonomy (GTDB): domain Bacteria; phylum Pseudomonadota; class Alphaproteobacteria; order Rhizobiales; family Beijerinckiaceae; genus Methylocystis; species Methylocystis suflitae. The sequence continues at coordinate 23,867 of NZ_JAMRYX010000042.1, read as the reverse complement.
GCAAGCCGGTCAAGGTCCTGCTGCGATCGATCGACGTCCTACATGACTTCTATGTCCCCGAGATCAGGGCGAAGATGGACCTCGTGCCGGGCATCGTCACATATTTTTGGTTCACGCCGACCAAGATCGGCGAATATGAGATACTCTGCGCCGCTTATTGCGGCACAGGACATCCGCAGATGCGCGGCAAGATGGTCATAGAATCGGAGGCTGACTTCGAGACCTGGCGCACGGCGCAGCAGACGTTCGAGCAGTCGCGCAAGAGCGACGCCAGCCGAGACAAGCGGGCCTCCGCTCAATGACGCTCACCGATGCGAGTTGCGCCGCTTTGACATTCATCGCCGCTGATCGAGCGCGACGGGGCTCGATCGATCGCCGGAAGCGCGAGAGCGGCGAAGGGAGGATCGTTCCATGACCGACGCCAGCGTACCACAGAACGTCGCGCCGCCGCCGGCGGAGGTGCCGGAAGTCGAGCTGTATCACGCTCACAGCTGGATCACGAAATATGTGTTCAGCCAGGACGCCAAGGTCATCGCCATTCAATACGCCGGCACGGCCATCGCCGTCGGCATTTTGGCCCTGGTGCTGTCATGGGTGATTCGCCTGCAGCTCGCCTTTCCAGGGGCAATCCCTTTCATTGACGCCAATGTCTATTACCAGTCGGTGACCATGCATGGCATGATCATGGTCGTCTACATGCTCACCGCCATCTTTCTCGGCGGCTTCGGCAATTATCTCATTCCGCTGATGGTGGGCGCGAGGGACATGGTGTTCCCTTACGTCAACATGCTCAGCTACTGGGTCTATCTGATCGCGACCCTGGTTCTCGTCTCGAGCTATTTCTTCCCTGGCGGGCCGACCGGCGCCGGCTGGACCCTTTATCCGCCGCAATCGATCCTGACGGGCACGCCGGGCCACGAATACGGCATCATCCTGATGCTCGTTTCATTGATCCTCTTTATCGTCGGCTTCACGATGGGCGGATTGAATTACGTGGTGACGGTGCTGCAGGCGCGCACCCGCGGCATGACGTTGATGCGCATGCCGCTGACGGTTTGGGGGATCTTCGCCGCCGCCGTGATGGCGCTTCTCGCCTTCCCCGGCCTCTTCGTCGCCTGCCTCATGCTGCTCCTCGACCGCACGCTCGGCACGAGCTTCTTCATGCCGTCGCTCGTCGAACTCGGCGAGCGCAAGGACTATGTCGGCGGCAGCCCGATCCTGTTCCAGCACCTGTTCTGGTTCTTTGGCCATCCAGAGGTCTATATCGTCGCGCTGCCAGCCTTCGGCGTCGTTTCCGATCTGATCAGCGTGCATGCGCGCAAGAACATCTTCGGATACAGGATGATGGTCTGGGCCATCGTCGCCATTGGCGTGCTCAGCATGGTGGTCTGGGGCCACCATATGTATATCAGCGGCATGGACCCGTGGTTCGGGTTCTTCTTCGCGGTGACGACGCTTGCGATCGCGGTGCCGACGGCGCTGAAGGTCTATAATTGGGTGCTGACCCTCTGGCACGCCGACATCCATTTCACGACGCCGATGCTGTTCGCGCTGGGGTTCCTCGTCACCTTCGTTAACGGCGGCATCACCGGCCTTTACCTCGGCAATGTCATTGTCGACGTGCCACTGTCGGCGACGCTGTTTGTCGTCGCCCATTTCCATATGGTGATGGGCATCGCGCCGGTGCTCGTCATCTTCGGCGCCATCTATCATTGGTTTCCCAAGATCACCGGCCGCATGATGGACGAGCGGCTCGGCAAGATTCACTTCTGGATCACCTTCCTTGGCGCCTATGCGATCTTCTTTCCGATGCACTATCTCGGCGTGCTCGGGATGCCCCGGCGCTTCTACGAGATGGGCGAAACCGCCTTCGTTCCCGCGTCGGCCGCCACGCTCAACATTGTGATCACGGTCATCGCCTTGGCGGTCGGTTTCGCGCAGTCGATCTTCTTCTACAATCTGTTCAAGAGCCTGAAGCATGGCGCGCCGGCCGGCGGCAATCCATGGCGCGCCGCTTCGCTCGAATGGCAGACGCCCGAAACGCCGCCGGGACACGGCAATTGGGGTAAGCAGCTCCCAGTGGTTTATCGCTGGCCTTACGCCTACAGCGTGCCGGGCGCGCCGGAGGATTATCTGCCGCAGAACGCGCCGCCCGTGAGGGGAGAGCGTTCGCCATGAGCGTCATGGGGCTCTTCTTCATCTTTATCGCCACCGTCGCCGTCATGTGGTTGGTGCGCCAGGGGGTGATGGAGTCGCCTTGGCTCGAGGAAGGCGAGGTTGCGCATTATCGTCGCGTCGGCGGCGCCGAGCCGCCGACAGCTGGGAGAGTGGGGCTCGCGGTCTTTCTCGCCGTCGCCGGCTGTCTGTTCTCTCTGCTCGCCGCCGCCTTTTTCATGCGCGGCGACGCGCCCGACTGGCAGATGCCGCCGATCCCCGGCGTGCTTTGGGTCAACACTTTTCTTCTCGCCGCCAGCAGCGTCGCCCTGCAGGTCGCGGTCGTCGCGGCTCGGCGCGCCAACGCCGAGCGGCTGAAGACGGCGCTGCTTATCGGAGCCGTAACCGCGGCGCTTTTCCTGATCGGCCAGATCTGGGCGTGGCGCGAGCTTCTCGAGCTGCGATTCTTCGCCGCGAGCAACGCCGCCAACGCCTTCTTTTATCTGCTGACGGGCGTGCATGCGCTGCATCTCATTGGCGGTCTGGTTGCGCTGGCGCGAACGACCGACAAGGTGCGCGGCGCCGAGCGAGTCACCAAGGCGCTGACGACGCGCGTCGAACTTTGCGCCATCTATTGGCATTTTTTGCTGTTCGTCTGGTTGCTGATGTTCGCCATGCTGATCGGTTGGGCCGATGGTTTCGGCGCCATCTGCCGGCGTCTGCTTTCGTAAAGGGAATGCGCTATGACGGCGGAGCCTGTCACGACTGAACATGTAACGACTGAGACCACGCTGCAGAGCAGCCTGCACGGCATGGTCGCTGACTGGTCCTCGGATCAGCGCTCTTTCAAGAGCGCGTCCTGGGGCAAGGCGATGATGTGGATCTTCCTCGTCAGCGACACCTTCGTCTTCAGCTGCTTTCTGATTTCCTACATGACGGTGCGCATGTCCACGACCGTGGAATGGCCGCACCCGAGCGAAATCTTCGCTCTCGAGATCGGCGGCAAGAAAATCCCGCTCATCCTCATCGCCATCATGACGTTCGATCTCATCACGAGCTCGGGCACCATGGCGATGGCCGTCAACTTCGCCTATGCGCGCGAGCGCAGGAAGGCCGCGATTTTGATGCTGGTGACGGCATTCTTTGGCGCCGCTTTCGTCGGCATGCAGGCCTTCGAATGGACCAAGCTCATTCACGAAGGCGTGCGGCCGTGGGGCAATCCCTTCGGCGCGGCGCAGTTCGGCTCGAGCTTCTTCATGATTACCGGCTTTCACGGCTTCCACGTGTCGATCGGCGTGATTTTCCTGCTCCTCATCGCGCGCGCCGTCTGGCGCGGCGATTATGACGTCGGACGGCGCGGTTTTTTCACGAGCCGCAAGGGCAGATACGAGATCGTCGAGATCATGGGCCTATATTGGCACTTTGTGGATCTTGTGTGGGTCTTCATCTTCGCATTCTTCTATCTGTGGTGACGTGTCCGACAGGGGGAAATGATGACCGTGACGACGGACGATACGACGCACAGCCATGCGCCTGTCGCGCAAGCGGCGCAGCCCGCGGCGCAGGCGCATGGCCAACAGCATCCGATCAAGCTCTATCTTCTGGTGTGGGGGCTGCTCTTCGTTTTGAGCGCCTGCTCCTATCTCGTCGATTATTTCGACTTTCAGGGCTATTTGCGCTGGTTCCTGATCGTCCTGTTCATGCTGCTGAAGGCCGGGCTCATCGTCGCCGTCTTCATGCACATGGCGTGGGAGCGGCTGGCGCTGGTCGTCGCCATTCTGGCGCCGCCGATGGCGGTTCTCGTGCTGATGGCGATGATGGCGTGGGAAGGCGACTACACCAACTATCTGCGCGTGATCTTTTTCGGCGCGTGACGCGGGCTTGCCCGCTCCGCGTGAAGTGAATCGCGCCGATCTCGGGCCGTCGGAGAATCGCAAATGCGAGGGGACGATCAGCGCGTCGCCAATAAGGCGATTCTCATCGTCCTCTCGGCGCTCTGCCTCGTCATGATCATTTTCCTCGGCGCCTGGATGCTCGTCGCGCATCTGCAATAGCGCCGCCTCGGCTATTCCTCGAGCGCTCCCTCCTCATTGACCGCATGCGCCAGGCCGGCCGTCGTCACCAGCCCCGCGACGCTGACGACGACCATGAGGGCGACGACGCCCGTCAGTCCCCAGCCGGCCTGCAGTTGCGGCACCACGAATGTGCCGAAAGTGGCGCCGACCTTGGCGCTTGCCGCCGCGAAGCCGCTCGCCGAGGCGCGAATGGTCGTCGGGAACAGCGTCGGCGCGAGGGTGAATGTCGTGGCGTTGGGTCCGGCGTTCATGGCGAAATTGAACAGCATGAAGCCGCCGATGACGAAGGCGAGATGCGCGTTCGCGCCATTGTCCGACATCGCGGCGAAGAGCAACAGCAGCATGCCGAGCCCCATGCCGCTAAATCCCGCGACCTGCATGGTGATGCGGCCAAAGCGCGGTACGGCCCAGAGGCTCGCCACAAAGCCGATGATCAGAAAAGCGTCGACGATGGCGCTGCCTTCCGCATCGGCGAAGTCGGCCGCGAGCGAGCCAGCGTCGGCTGCGCCAAGATGCATGGCGCCGAGAATGACGGGCGTGAACAGGCCGACGCCGTAGGTCGCGACATCCATCAGCATCCACGGCAGGGAGACGAGCATCGTGCGGGCGCGATAGGCTTCACGGAACAGCGCCGAATAGCCGACGTCCTGCGCCTTGGGTGCGGAAGCCCACGTCGACGCCACAAGGGCGACCGGCTTGGCGCGAAGGTTCACAGCCGGCTCGCCGAACTCGACCAATAATGTCCTGAGCAGCGCCCTTGCCTCGCTGATCCGCCCCTTGGCCACCAGCCAGCGCACGCTTTCCGGCGCCCATATGCGCGCAGATAAGAAAAGCAACGCAATCACGCCCCCGGCGCCAAACAGCAGTCGCCAATCTTCCGTCGAGGGCCTTAGCTTCAAAATGGCAAGTCCGGCGAGAGCCGCCGCCGCCATGCCGACCGACTGCAGGGCGATCGTCGCGACCGTCATTCTGTTGCGCGTCGCGCGCGGCATGAACTCCGACACATAGGCGCCGCTTGTCGGAAAATCGATGCCGACGCCAACGCCGAGCAGGAACTGCGACAGCAGGATGACGCGGGCGTTCGGCGCCGCCGCGCCGATGAAGCACGCGAGCGCGATGATCGCCATGTCGGCGATGAACGTGCGCTTGCGGCCGAATCTGTCCGCGCCGATGCCGCCGAGCGCCGACCCCGCGACCGCGCCGAGCACCAGCGCCGATCCAATCAGGCCAACGAAAAGCGGACTGATCGGAAAGTCGCGCTTGAGCAGCGGCAGCGCGACGCCTAATCCCGACACGGAGAAGCCGTCCAAAAACGCGCCGCCGCTCGCGGCGAGCCAATAGGCGTAATGACGCCATGTCATCGGCGCTTCGTCGAGCGCGGAAAAGACCGACGTGGCGTTCAATGGCGAGGCCGTCACCCGGCCTTGCTCCTGTCCTCGTCGTTCTTTGCTTGTTGATAGAGCTTGCGGATTTCGTCGATGTCGACGGAGGGCTTCGGCAGCTTCAGATTAAGATCGTCGAGCGTATCGGCGATGATGCTGGAAACCGCGAGATTGCGAAACCATTTGTGGTTTGCCGGGATGACGAACCACGGCGCATGTTCAGTCGAGCAGCGCGTCAGGGCGGCCTCGAAGGCCTTGATGTAGTCGTCCCATTTTTCGCGCTCGGAATAGTCGCTGGCGCTGATCTTCCATTGGCTGGCCGGATCGTCGAGCCGCGCCTTGAAGCGCTTGAGCTGTTCTTCCTTGGAGATGTAGAGGAAGAATTTCAGAACCGTCGTCTTGTTTTCTACCGTGAGCAGCTTTTCCCATTCATTGATGAAATCATAGCGCGGCTTCCAGACCTCCTTGGGCGCGAGCTTATGCACGCGCACGACGAGCACGTCTTCGTAATGCGAACGATTGAAGATCGAAACGTAGCCGCGCTGCGGCGCATGCGGATGGACGCGCCACAGAAAGTCGTGCTCCTGTTCTTCGGGGGTCGGCTGCTTGAACCCCGTCACTTGCACGCCTTGCGGGTCCATGGCGCTGATGACATGCCAGCAGGTGCCGTCCTTGCCGGCGCTGTCGATGCCCTGCAAAACGATCAGCAGAGAATGCGTGCGATCGGCGTAGAGTTTGCGCTGCAGCTCGGTAATGCGCGTGAGATTGCGCTGCAATTCCTGCGCCGCTTCGGCGTCATTCGCATAGTCGCCATGAAAACCCGGATCGATCGATCCAAGATTGACGTCCGAGCCCGGTTCGACGCGGAATTTCTTGACGAATTTCATGTGCTCCGCCTCCTTCGTCTCGTCGCTCTCGTTCAACCGGCGAGAGCGACGCGGCGGGCCGTCAGGTTCTTGTCGCGCCGCCCGGCCAGACGCCAGTAGATCATCTTCACAATCTCAGCCACGACGACCCAGAGCAGGCAGTAAAGCCACACGCCGACGATCGCAGCGCCGGGAACGGCGTCGACGCCGACTCCGTAAAGGCAGAGCAGCACTGCGGCGACCTGAGTCGCCGCGATCGCCCAGAAGAGTCTGGCGCTTGGATAGGGCGGCGTAAAAATCGCGTTTTTGGTGCGCACGCTGAAGAGCAGCAGGTGGCCGCCGACGGCGAGCTGCAGAAACAGCAGGGTCTGGAGCTGGCCGGGATCGATCGGGATCATCGTCTGCAGCGCATCGTCGAGCGTCCAGCGCATCCCGATCAGCAGAAAGCCAAAAGTCTCGGCGACCGCGATCAGTCCCATCAGCGAAGCGAAAATGAAGATGCGGTGCATGTCCCATCTCACCGGCTGCGGCGCGACGGGGACATTGTCGTAGGCGATCGTCATGATCGGGATGTCATCGAGGAGCGCGAGCGCGACGATCATGATGGCGGTGAGCGGCTGAAAGTCGAAAAATACGATCGACGCGACGACGACGATCATGATGTCGAGCGTCATGGCGATCCGATAGTAAATGTAGCTCTCGATGCGCTGGAAAATCTGGCGCGACACGCGGATCGCATTGACGATGGTCGAAAGCCCGGGCGCCGTGAGGATCAATGCGGCGGCGCTTCGCGCCGCATCGGTCGCGCCGCTGACGGCGATGCCGCAATCCGCTTGTTTAAGGGCCGGCGCGTCGTTGACGCCGTCGCCGGTCATCGCGACAATATGGCCGACCGACTGAAGCGCCTTGACGATCTCATATTTGTGTTCCGGGAACACTCTGCCGAATCCGTCGGCCCGCTCCACCGCGTCGACGACGCTGCGCGGCAGAGCGCCGGCCTTGACGTCCCCTTTGAAGACATCGCTCGCGACGAGAAGATGCGAACCCATGCCGAGCTGGGCGGCGATCTCATCGCCGATGGCGACGTCATCGCCGGTCACCATCTTGACTTCCAGGCCGAGCCCGCGCGCCTCGGCGATTGTCGCCTTGGCGTCGGCGCGCGGCGGGTCCATCAGCGAGATCAATCCGACCAATTGCCACCGCGCGCCATCTTCCGACATGGCGACGCCCAGCGCGCGCTGCCCTTTGACGGCGAGCGCAGCCACCTCGTTCTGATAGCGCTGCAGAGTTTGCGAATCGGGCCGCACCAGCGCGGATATCGCCTGCGGCGCCCCCTTGGCGTAGTGGCGAACGCCGCCAGAGGCGTCGGTGACCGTCGAGATGGTGCGTTTGCTGACGGGATCGAACGGCGTGAACGCCTTCTGCTTGTAGGCGTCGAGCGCATCATGCGCCGGCAGCGCCGCCATCACGGCAAGGTCGATCGCGTCTTCGCTGCTTTTTTGGGTCGCCAGCGCAGCGAAGAGCAACACGTCGTCGCTCTTGAACGCGCCATAGGAAATGGCGCTTTGCACCGTGAGCTTGTTCATCGTCAGCGTGCCGGTTTTGTCGCTGCACAGCACGTCGACCCCGGCAAGCTCCTCGATCGCATTCAGGCGCGACACAATGGCCTTCTGCAAAGAAAGCGCATAGGCGCCGATCGCCATCGTCACGGACATGACCGCCGGCAGCGCGACAGGAATCGATGCGATCAGCAGCACCAGCACATATTGGGCGATGGCGCCGACGCGATCCCAGCTCCAGTCGTCCGGCGTGATGACTTCGCGATAGAGCTGCGCTCCGACGAGGATCAGCGCCAGAAAAAATGCGAGCACGAGGAGAAAATCGCCGACCTCCGTCACCGCGCGCTGCGAATGCGAAACGGCGCCGGCGGCGCCGACGAGCTTCGCGGTGCGCCCGAAGAAGGTGCGCTCGCCCGTCGCGGTGACCACGCCCGTCATGGCGCCTTGTTTAGCGATAGCGCCCGCATAAGCCTCGTCGCCGATTTTCTTTGAGACCGGCAGCGATTCGCCGGTGAGCGCCGCCTGATCGCAGCTCAAATAATCGCCTTCAATGAGCAGGAGATCCGCAGGGATGATCTGGCCCGCGGCGACGCTGACAATATCGCCCGGCGTTAGTTCGGCGGCGGGGATCGTCGTCCAGGCGCCATCGCGCATCACGCGCGCGCGGGGCGCGAGGTTTTTCTTTAGGGCCGCGAGGGCGTTCGCCGCCTTGTTGTCCTGCCAGAAGCCGACCACGGCGTTATAGAGAAGAAGGCCCGCAACGACGCCGAAATCCGGCCAATCCCGCCGCACGGCGGAGATGACGGCGGCGGCTTCAATAAGGAATGGCAGCGGCCCCCAGAAATAGTTGAGCAGACGGCGCCACTTGCTTTCCGTCTTGTCCTCTAGCGCGTTGGGGCCGTATTCCGCGAGCCGCCGCGCCGCTTCGGCGGCGGTGAGGCCGTTCTCTGTCGTCTTCAGCGTCTCAAGGCGCTGCGAGATTTTGACCTGCGCCGGATCGAGGGAAAGCGCTGGCGAAGATTGGCCCGCCGGCGATTTCGCGCTGACGTCCGGCATGCTTGCTCTCCCCATCAGATAATAAAAATATCCGAACCGAATCTTACGGCGTGATCCGAGTCTCGCCAAGAGATTCGCTCAAAAAGGCAAGCGTGAGTCGAAATTAACCGTGCACAGCTTATTCGGCGGCGGTGCAGGCGGCGCCGTCGTTCGACGCGCCTATGGCGTTATCCTTCACGATCTTGTCGGCGCGCGCCTTCGCATCTGCGAGATCCTTGTCATAGACGTCGGTCAGATATTCATTCGTCGTCGTCTTGACGATCGAGTGATTCGGCGATTGCAGCGGGCCGGACACATTAATCGAGGCGACCGTCGACAGGCCGGGACGCAAGGGCTGTTTCTCAAGTTCGTCCGCCCGCAAGGCGATACGCACCGGAATGCGCTGAACGATTCGAATGAAGTTGCCGGTCGCGTTATCGGGGGGCAGAGCCGCGAAAACGGCGCCGGAGCCCGGAACGAGCCCCGCCACTTCTCCGTGGTAGATGTGCTCCGATCCGTAGAGATCGACCTTGATCGTCGCCGGCTGCCCGGGACGAACCCTGGCCATCCTGTTTTCCCAGAGATTCGCTTCGACCCACAGATGGTCGAGCGGCACGATATTGAGAATGGCGTCGCCGGGGCGCACCCGCTTGCCGACCTGAACGCTGCGCTTGGCGACATAGCCGGTCGCCGGCGCCCGGATGTTCTGGCGCACGAACTCGACGTAAGCGTCGTTGTATCGCGCCTTGGCGGCCTCGATGTCGGGATGGTTCATCCGCGTCACGCCGACGACGCGCGCCTCGACCGACTGATATTCCGCCTGCGCTTCTCGCAGATCGGCTTCTTGGGCGGCGAGCTGGTCCTCGGTATTTTGCAGCACCTGTCGCGAAGCGGCGCCGCTCAGCGTCGCCTCGCGGTATCTTGCGAGATCGTGGCGCGTCCTGTCCCGAATCGCGGCGCGGGAAATGACCTTCTGGCAGACCTGGCGGCGCTGCGCGTAAAGCGCGCCGACGGCGCGAACCGCGCGGCCGAGTTCGGCCTCCGCCTGCGCGAGCGCCGCTCTTGCGCGTTGGCCGTCGAGGCGAACGAGCACGTCGCCTTTCTTGACGAGCTGCGTTTCTTCAGCGAGCACGGCGGCTACGACTCCCGTCGCGTCCGCCTGAACCGGGATGATGTTGCCGGTGACGAAGGCGTTGTCCGTCGTCACCCAGTCGCGGTCGTAAAAATACCATCGCGAAAAAGCGATCAGCGCGCCGGCAAGAACCGCGGCGACGACGATCTTGAGCAGAAACTCTCTACGGGAGCGGATGCTTTTGCGGGATAGCGCCATCGATGGGGTGCGTTCTTCTGGTAAAGGCGTGGCGCGTTCAGCCGCCGCCAAGCGACTGGATCGTTTCGACGGCCGGCGTCAAAGGGTCGGATTCGGGCGCCGGCTTCGGCGCGGCCAGCGGCGGACCATCGGCATAGCCGCCGCCCAGCGCCTGATACAAGTCGACGGCGGCGATCAGCCTGTCGCCATCAAGCGCGCGCTGCGCGAAGCCGGACTCCAGAAGATCAACGCGCTCGGCGACGATTTCGCGGCGATCTTTCATGCCGTCGCGCAGCCGTGATTGCGCGAGGTCGTATTGCACGCGCGCCACGCGCAGGTACCGGCTTTGCGCCTCATATTCGGCGCGCGCGCGCTTGAGATTGGCGATGGCGTCGGCGACCTGCTGCGCCGCTTGCAGCAGAGTCTCATTATAAGAGTCGACCGCCTGATCATAATCGGCGCGCTGAAGCTCCAGATTTCCGCTCAGGCGGCCGCCCTGGAAAATGGGCAGGCGCAGTCCGGGCGAGACCGCGTAGCCGATCGCCGAGGGCGTGAAGAGATAGCCTGCGAGTTTGCTGATCTTCGTCGAGGTCACCGAGGCTTCGAACCCGCCGGTGATCGCAAGATCGATTGAGGGAAGAAACATCGTTTTGGCGACGTGAACCCGGGCCGCCGCCGCCTCGGCGCGGCGCAGCGCGGCGGCGAGATCCGGTCGGTGCGCGAGCAGTTCAAGGGGCAGGCTTCGTGGCAGCGGCGGCGACGCCGGCGCTGGCGCGTTTCGGCCGGCGTAAAGGTCGCGCGCAGCGTCGGGTCCTTCGCCCATCAGCCGAGCGAGCGCATCCTTCTGCAGCGTCACCAGCGCCTGCGCGGCCGCTTCGCGCCGGACGGCGTTTTCAAATTCGGCGCGGGCGATCTGCACCCCGTCCAAGGAGTCGAGTCCGGTGCGAAAGCGGGTTTCAGCAAGCGCAACCAAATCGCGGCGCAGACGCGTCAAAGCTCTGGCGACCTCGAGCTGGCGCGCCGCTGCGTAGCCGCGCAGATAGGCGCGCGCGACCGAGGCGGTCAGCAGCAGGCGCGCCTGCTGCAATTCGGCCTCCTGCGCCGCCGACTCGCCGATCGCCGAGTCGAGCAGAGCCCGGTTTTTCTGCCAGAAATCCAGCTCCCAGGTCAGCGCAAGCGGATTAATGAAGGCCATGGTCTTCTGCAATCCGCCCTGCGCCGGATTGTAGGAGGCTACGACGCCATGCAGCGGATTGCGGGATTGCCGCATGCCGAAGGTCGCCTGGACTTCTGGCAGGAGCCTCGCGCCGGCGACCTGCACGATGGCGTCCGCGCCGCGCAGAGTGTCTTCCGCTTTCTTGAGGCTTTGATTATCGCGCAACGCCTTGTCGATAACGCCGTCAAGCTCAGCGCTGCAGAAAGCGCGCCACCATTCCTCGCGGGGCCAAGCCGTTTCGCCAGCGGCGGCTTTCAGGCCGGATCTGGCCAGCGTGCGCTCCATGGCCGGCGCGCCGAGAAATTCAGCGCGCTCTACCGTCGTCGTGGGCGCGCAGCCGGCGAGAAAAAGCGCAACCGGGGTGCCGCAGCACAGCCATCGCCGCCAGGTCCCGCGCCGAATCACGCCCATGCCCCAGGCGGCGATGCTCTCGCGGCCAGGGCGCAGGCGGGAAGGCGCACGACGGGGTGTGGGCTCTCTAAGCAACGTACACTCCTACCCTGCGCCGACGATCTTAAGAACGCGGCGGCGAGTTCGCAGGAGTCATCAGCCTTTCGGCGGTTATCGGGGGAACCCCATCCCCATCCGTTAATACTTAGTTTACGACAGAGCTACCGGTCAACAAGTCCAATGGCGACCTCGCGCGCTATCCCCAGAGCTCGGAAGCCGGCGGCATGAGAGTCGACCCCTCGTAGCACAGCCCAGGGACGCGGTCGCGGGCCAGAAGCAGAGGCCCGTCGAGGTCGACGAAGGAGGCCATCTGCCCCACCAGGACAGCGGGCGCCATGGCGAGAGATGTCCCCACCATGCAGCCCGCCATGATCGAAAAGCCCATTTCCTGCGCCGCGCGCGCCAGCGCCAGCGCTTCGGTCAGGCCGCCGGTCTTGTCGAGCTTGACGTTGATCGCGTCGTAGCGGCCCTTGAGCGGCGCGAGCGAGGCGCGGTCATGCACGCTTTCGTCGGCGCAGATCGGCACGGGGCGGGACATGGTCGCGAGAATGTCGTCGCGGCCCGCCGGCAAAGGCTGCTCAACGAGCGAGACACCGTGATCGGCGCAGGCGGCGAGCTGGCGGGGGAGGGTTTCCGCCGCCCATGATTCGTTGGCGTCGACGATAAGGGCCGAATCGGGGGCGCCCGCGCGCACCGCGGCGAGGCGCGCTTCGTCGCCTTCTCCGGCGAGCTTAATTTTCAAGAGCGGCCGGTCGGCCGCCCTTTCCGCCGCGGCGCGCATCTGATCGGGCGCGCCGACCGAGATCGTGAAGGCCGTCACGAGCGGCGACAGCGCATCGAAACCTGCCGCGACATGGGCCGGAACCCCCGAAAGCTTGGCCTCGAGGTCCCACAGGGCGCAATCGAGCGCGTTGCGCGCCGCGCCCGCCAGCAGCAGGCGCTGCAAGTCGGCGCGGTCGGCGCCGGCTTCGAGGGCGTCGCGCGCGCTTTCAATTGTCGCGACGACGCTTTCGGCGCTTTCGCCATAGCGGGCGTAGGGCACGCATTCGCCCCGGCCAACGGCGCCGCCCTGAACCAAGGTCGCGGTCACGACGACGGCTTCGGTCTTGGCGCCGCGCGAAATCACGAAGCTGCCGGCGATCGGGTAACTCTGTATGGCGACAGATAGTTTTCGCTTCAAGTCTCTCTCCGGCGCCCGCGTCGCGTGGCCGCTGTGGCGCAGCGATGTGCGCCGACGCGCTTGCTGACGTCAATTCACGAAGTTATGACGTTTTTGCAAGAGGCGGCTTTGGAAGAGGCGGCTTTACAAGCGGCGGCGCGCCGGCCCGCGTCAGCGGCGCGCCACAATCGTCGGATAGGATGACGCCATCAATGAGCCGATTACGTACTCCAGCGCGGAGCGAAGCCCGATGACCGTCGCGGCGATGCAGCGTCCGCCCAAAGTCGCGCGCCAGTCCTCTGCGGAGGGCGTGCGCCTGGCGCTTTCGGGCGACTGGACGCTCGTCGCCTCTCATCGCCTGGAGGAGGAGGGGCGTCGAATTGTCGAGGAGGCGCGCCTCGATCGCATGGTCGCGATCGATCTTTCGCAAGTCTCGCAACTCGACACGGCCGGCGCCTGGCTGATCAATCGCGCGCGGCATGATCTCGCGGGCCGCGACGTCGCTGTCACGCTCAAAGATGTGCGCCCTGAATATTCGACCCTGCTCGAAGAAACGCATTACCGCGACTTCGTTGCGCCCTCGCGGCCGCGGTTCAATGTCATCTTCGTTCTGCTTGCGGACTTCGGCGAGTCCATCGTGGACGCGCTTCGCGAATTTTACCGCGGCGTCGGCTTTCTCGGCGAATTCGTCTCCTCGATGATGTATGTGGCGGCCAATCCGCGGCGGTTCAGGCTCACTTCGCTCGTCGCGCAAATCGAGCTGGTCGGCTTTCGCAGCGTCCCGATCATCGTGTTGATCAACATTCTGGTCGGCGGCATCGTCGCCCAACAGGGCATCTTTCAGCTGCTCAAGTTCGGCGCGTCCAGCTACTCGGTCAGCCTGATTGGCATTCTTGTCTTGCGCGAACTCGGCGTGCTGCTGACCTCGATCATGATTGCCGGCCGCTCAGGCTCGGCGATCACCGCCGAACTCGGCTCGATGAAAATGCGCGAGGAGATCGATGCGCTGCTGGTGATGGGACTTTCGCCGATCGAGGTGCTCATCGCGCCGCGCGTGCTCGGTCTCGTGATCTCTCTGCCGATTTTGACCTTCATCGCCGACATAGCGGCGCTCTTTGGCGGCATGGTCGTGTCCTGGTGGTACGGGGGGATCAGCCCCGCGGCGTTCGCGTCATTGCTCAAAGAGGCGATTGCGCTGCATACGTTTCTTGTCGGCATCATCAAGGCGCCCTTCATGGCGCTGGTGATTGGCCTCATCGCCTCGATGGACGGACTCGCGACGCAGGGCTCCGCCGAATCGCTTGGCCGGCAGGTCACCTCCTCCGTCGTTAAATCGATCTTCATGGTCATTGTGATGGATGGGTTGTTCGCCGTATTTTTTGCGGCGATCGACTATTGAGCGCGGCGATGACCAGTTCCTCGACGCCTGCCAGCGACGCCGCGCGCCAGCGTCCGGACCGCGACGTCATTATCGGCGTGCGCGATCTCGTGGTCGGCTTCGGCGACAAGACCATCGTCAAAGGGCTTAATCTCGACGTTTACCGTGGCGAGGTGCTCGGCGTCGTCGGCGGCTCCGGCCAAGGAAAATCGGTGCTCACTCGCACAATCCTTGGACTGACGCCGGCACGGAGCGGCTCCGTTCAGGTTTTTGGACAGAATCGCGACATGCTGTCGCCGCTTGAGCGGCGTGCGCTGGAACAGCGATGGGGCGTGCTGTTTCAGAACGGCGCGCTGTTTTCGGGCCTCACGGTGAAACAGAACATTCAGATGCCGATGCGCGAAACGCGCGACCTGTCTGAACGACTGATGGACGAGCTGGCCTTGCTGAAGCTCGAGCTTGTTGGCCTCAGTCTCGACGCCGCGGACAAATTTCCGTCAGAATTGTCGGGCGGCATGGTGAAGCGCGCGGCCCTGGCGCGCGCGTTGGCGCTTGATCCCGAGCTTGTGTTCCTGGACGAGCCGACATCGGGACTCGATCCGATCAGCGCCGCCGAATTCGACGAGCTGATCGGCACGCTGCAGCAGACCCTCGGGCTGACCGTGTTCATGGTGACGCACGATCTCGACAGCCTGTACTCTATCTGCGACAGGGTGGCCGCGCTCGCTGAAGGTCGGGTCATCGCCGCAGGGCCGCTGGAAACCTTGCTCGCGTCTAACCATCCGTGGCTGAAAGCATATTTCCACGGCGTGCGCGGCGGCAGACTGACTGCGGCGCGCGTTGAGCAGAAGGACGAACAATGGAAACCCGCGCCAACTACGCCCTGATCGGCGCTTTCACGCTGGCGGTCGCCTTCGCCGCTTTTCTCTTCGTCTACTGGTTTTCCGGACCGAGCCAGCTTGGCCGGCAGGAAACTTTCCAGATTGTCTTCGCCGCGGTTTCGGGGCTGACCCGCGGCTCCTCGGTGCTGTTCAACGGCGTGAAAGTCGGCGAGGTCACGCATCTTGGCATTTCCGAACAAGATCCAAGCAAGGTCGACGTGCTCGTCAGGATCGACAGCAGAACGCCGGTCAAGACCGACACGCGCGCGCGTCTCGAGACGCGGGGCTTTACGGGCGTTTCCGACGTCCTGCTGGTCGGCGGCACGCCCGGCGCGCCGGCTCTGACGGCGCAAGTTGGTCAGAAATATCCTCAAATTCAGGCTGAGCGCTCCGAAATCCAAAATTTGCTGGTCAACGTTCAGAGCCTATCGACGAAGGCCGCCGAACTCCTCACGAAACTCGACAAGCTCATTGACGATAACGGGCCGGCCATCACCGCGACGCTCAAAAACGCTGAAACGGTCAGCAAGACTCTCGCCGACAACTCCGCCTCGATTACAAGCTTCATCCGCGACGCATCCGATGTCGCGCAGTCGCTAAAGCCGGCTGCGGCGCGGCTCGACAAGGTCCTCGCGGCCGGCGAAAAGACGATCAAGGCGATTGACCCCAAGCAGATCAAGGCGATCGCCGGCAATATCGCCGGGGCTTCGGAACGCATCAATCGTTTCGCCGGGACGGGGCTGCGGGAATATGAACAGCTTGCGGTGGATGGGCGCAAAGCCGTCGACACGTTAGATCGCACGCTGCGTTCCGTTGAGAAAAACCCTTCACAATTCATCTTCGGGCCGTCTCAGTCCGTGCCGGAGTATCAGGGCCGCTAATTCAATCCAAGGCGTGGCTTTAAGCCGATGCGCGGATCGTTTAGAAGGACGACGCGCCCGACGGGGCGCGCGGGCGAAATGGGGCGACGAGTCGGCATGAAACTGAAGGCGTCCGCTGCGACGCAACGGAAGGTCGCGCAGGCGGTGGCGGTCGCGTCGCTCGCGTTTCTCGTCACGGCCTGCGCCCAGGCGACGCGCGAGACGTTCGACCTGACGACCCAGACGGGCGTTTTGCGAAGCGTCGCCTTGCGCGGCGGCCCCGCGGTCTTCGTGGATGTACCCGCGGCGCTCGCGCCGACCTCCTCAGATCGCATCGTGGTTCGCGCTGGCGATGACAGCGTGGCCGTTCTTCCCGGCGTGCAGTGGTCGGATCCGATGCCGCTTCTTTTTCAGCGCCGCTTGATAGAAGCGTTGCAGCAGTGCGGTCTTTCAGCCTCTTCCAACTTTGGCGGGCAAACACAAGTGCAGACGGATGTGCGGCGCTTCGAGATCGACATCGCCCGCAATCTCGCCGTCATTGAAATTTCCGTCCAGCTCGTCGACTCGGGCAGCGGCAGGGCGAAGGCGGCGCGGATCTTTGTCGAAGAGGCGCCCGCCCAGGAACACATCGGCTCGCCAGCCGCGCGGGCCCTCAGCGACGCTGCGGCGCGTGTCGCGCTGCGCATTGGCCAATGGACGCGCGCCCGGCTATAGCGACGCCGGCAGCGTGCTATCGCTCAGTCCGGCGCCGAACCTTCCCACAGCATGATGTTCAGGCATGTGAGAAACGCGCCGCTTTGGGACGCAGCTTTAGACGCGCTCCACCAGTCTTCAGCCTCGTCTCGCGTCAAGACGCCCGCGGACACGCAGTTCTCCGTCAGGCGGGCGAGGTCGAAGATGATCTTAGCCGCGTCGAGGCTTCTGACGATGAGAGCATGCGCCCGGCAGTCGATGTTTTCGACGCCGCACTTTTGCAGCAGAACGCCGGTCTCTCTGCCGATGTAGGGATTGGCGAAAGACTTCTCCCATCGTCTCGCCATCTTCGCCCCGGTTTCGAGCTTCCCGTTGTAGACGAAATATGTTCCCCAATCGGGCTCGGCGATGACGATTCTGCCGCCCTTGCGCGTCACCCGGACCATTTCGCGCAGCGCCTCGATGGGGGCGCTGATGTGCTGCAAGGAGCGATCGATTCGCACGCCGTCGAACTGGCGATCGCCGAAGGGCAGGCGGCGGGAGTCGCCGCCGACGAAAAGCGCGTTGCGAAGCCCCTGCGCCCGCTCTCGCGCCAGTACGAGAAAGCCATGCGCCGAATCGAGTCCGAAGACGTCAGCGCGCGGGAAGCGCCGCGCGAGTTCGATGACGTCGAAGCCGACGCCGCAGGCCACGTCCAATATCTTGCTGTTTCCCGATATTTGCAGCGCGTCCCAGGTCTCTCGCTTGTAGCGCTTGAAAAAAGGCGTTTCGTTCATGAAATCGAGACAGCCGGTCAGCTCGGAGCGCAGCGCGCCGTCGGCGTTCCGGAAGCTTAAAGCGATGTCTGTCATATGCGCGTCTCTTTCGGGCCTTTGACGGTGAATCGATCGAATGTGGCCTACGGTCGTGTGCGCTGGGAGGGGCTAGCGCCGCAAACGGACGGGTGCTAACTGAACGGCGACAATTTGGGCAGCGCTGGCGGCGCAACCGCACGACGCGCGGAAGAACAGTGTCTCGTGACTTCCCGCTACAAGCACAGTCGGGAGCGCCGCGAAAATCGAGCATGCATGAGGAAGAGACAGGCGTCATGGCGAAGATGAGCTTTGAGGATGCTGCGACCCGCTATGGCGCGGAACCGGGGGGCGGCGCGCCGACAAAGGTCAAGATCACCTTCGTCGATTCCCAGGGTCAAGCCCGATCCGTCGAGGGCGAGGTCGGCTCGACTGTGATGGAAACAGCCCGGCGCAACGATATTCCCGAGATCGCCGCGGAATGCGGCGGCGCCTGCGCCTGCGCCACCTGTCACGTCTATGTCGATGAAAAATGGGCTGAAAAAACCGGCAAGGCGTCGCAGATGGAGGAGGATATGCTCGACTTCGCCTTTGACGTGAAGCCGAATTCGCGGCTGTGCTGCCAGATTACTGTAAGGCCGGAACTTGACGGGCTCGTCATAACGACCCCCGCCCAGCAGGGCTGACGCGCAATTTTTCCAGACTACGCCCGAGCGGGTTTGAATCTTTCGACAAATGCGATAGACGACCTGCAGGGCGAGTTTTTGAAGCCGGCCGCCGCGCAACAGGCGCGCGCAGCGCCGGCCGGCGACGCACAGGCGGCGCGAACGGCGTCTTCGATCTTCCGCGTTTGAGGATTTAGTCGGGAATTGACGATGAACCAGCTTAAAGAAGCCGCGATCGAAACCGATGTGGTCATTGTCGGCGCCGGCCCAGCGGGTCTTTTTTCGGTGTTCGAACTTGGCCTGTTGGACATCAAGGCGCATGTCATCGACATTCTTCCGCGCGCCGGCGGCCAGTGCTCGGAACTCTATCCCGAAAAGCCGATCTATGACATTCCCGGCCTGCCGGTCTGCACCGGCCAGGAGCTGACGGACAATCTCCTGAAGCAGATCGAGCCGTTTCATCCGACCTTTCACTTCAACGAAATGGTCGAGACGCTCGTGTCGCTGGGAACGGCCGAAAAGCCGGAATTCCGCCTCAGCACCGACGCGGGAAAAATTTTCCACGCCAAGGTCGTCTTCATCGCCGCTGGCGGGGGATCGTTCCAACCCAAGAAGCCGCCGATCCCGAAGATCGAGTCCTATGAGGGGAAGTCGGTGTTTTACGCCGTGCGCCGCATGGAGGACTTCCGCGACAAGAACGTCGTTATCGTCGGCGGCGGCGACTCGGCGCTCGATTGGACGCTCAACCTGCAGCCGGTGGCGAAAAGCATCACGCTGGTTCATCGTCGCGACCAGTTCCGCGCCGCGCCGCATTCCGTCTCGGCGATGCAGGAGCTCGTCGCTGCGGGAAAGATCGATTTCAGGCTCGGTCAGATCACCGCGGTCGAAGGCGAGGATGGCGAACTGACGAGCGCGGTCCTCAAGGGCAATGACGGCGTCGAAGAGAAGCTCGCCTGCGAGCGCCTGATGCCCTTCTTCGGCCTCACGATGAAGCTTGGTCCGGTCGCCGATTGGGGGCTTCAGCTCAATGAAAACCTCATTCCCGTCGACACCGAGAAATTCGAAACGAGCCATCCCGGCATTTTTGCCGTCGGCGACATCAACTCTTATCCCGGCAAATTGAAGCTCATCCTTTCGGGCTTCCACGAGGTCGCGCTCGCCGCGCAGAAGGCCCATCGTTACGTCTATCCCGACAAGAAGCTTCTGTTCCAATACACGACATCCTCGACCAATCTGCAAAAGAAGCTTGGGGTCTCCTGACGTCGGCCGACGCTGAGACGTCCGCCGCCTTCGTCGATGTGTTCTTCATCGACGTCGCGCGGATCGCCGCCGACGAATGGCCGAAGCTCGCTGCGCTTCTCGACCAAGCCGAAACAGCGCGGGCGGCGCGTTTCGCTTTCGAAGCCGATCGCCGCGCCTATGTCGCCGCGCATGTGCTGTTGCGCGCAAGCCTTTCCGAGCGCGCGAAATGGGTTGCGCCCGCCGCGTGGCGATTTGGCGCGTCGCCGCACGGCAAGCCCTTCCTGCTGTCGCCGCGCACCGGCTTTGACGTCAGCCTGTCGCATACCCGGGGCATGGCCGCCGTGGCGATCGCGTCGGGACGCGACGTCGGCGTCGACGTCGAGTCGTTTCTCAAGCCGCGAGACGCGTTGAAGGTGGCCGAGCGCTTCTTTGCGCCCGAAGAGGCGGCGATCGTGCGCGCCCAATCCGATCCGGAGTCGCAGAGCGAGGTTTTCTTTGCGATCTGGACTCTCAAGGAGGCTGTCTTGAAGGCCGACGGACGGGGCCTCGCAGGCGGGCTCGACAGCTTTGTCGTCAGCCTGTCGCCGCTCGCCGTTAGCAGCGGTCCCGACGAGAGCTACGCCGTTGCGCAATGGCGGCGCGCGGGTTTCTTCGTCGCTGCGGCGGCGCGCGGCGGCGATGTCAATTTCCGCATCGAGGAGGTGCGCGCGACGGCGCTGATCCGGGCGGGTCAAATCGTTTGAAGCCTGAGCCCGGCGCGCTAGTTGCGTCCCGGGCTCTTGTCGCGCAGGCATTGGAGGAGATTCATGACCAGCTTGCTATTTATCGTCATTTGCTATGGCGCCGCTTTGCTTGCGTTGGCCGTTTATCTTCAGCCGGATCGTTTCGTCGTGCGGCGCGAGGCGGTCATCAATGCGCCGCCGCGTAAGGTTTTCGCGGCGATCAACAATCTGCGCAATTGGGAAGCTTGGTCGCCCTGGGCGAAACTCGATCCAAGCGCTGAAACGCGTTACGAGGGGCCCGCCGCCGGCCCCGGCGCCGCCTTCGAATGGGCTGGCGACAAGAATGTCGGCGCAGGGCGCATGACCATCGTCGACAGTCGGCCGAGCGAGCGCGTGGATATCAGACTCGATATGCGTAAGCCCTTTGCAGCGGCCAATGACGTGACCTTTTTTCTCGCTCCTGACGGCGAACTGACGAAAGGTCGCTGGCTCGCGCGCACGCTGGGTTTGGGCGGCGATTCCGAGGCGCGCAAGACTCATGTCGTTTGGAGCATGTCCGGCAACGCCAGTCTCGCGAGCAAGGCGATGAACATCTTCGTCAGCCGCGACAAGATGATCGGCGATTTGTTCGAGAAAGGCCTCGAAAATCTCGGCGCGCATCTCAGCACATAGCGACAGACCTCTGACCCCGCGCGGCTCTTGCGTCGCGCGCTGCGAAACGCCATCTGGATGGCGGCCGCAACGCGCTCTCCGATTCTGCGGCGCGACTCGCCGTGCAGGAAATTGACTCGCATGACCGAAATGTTCGAGGCCGCTTTGGCGGCGCTGCGCCAGATCGTGACGCCGCCGTTCCGCGCGGTCCTCGTCAAGAGTCTGGGCATGACGTTCCTGTTGCTGGCGCTCGCCTGGGTGGGTCTCGATAAGCTCGCCATGTCCTTCGTGATGGTCGAGCATCCTTGGCTGCGGACGGCTCTGACCTATGCGACGGGCGCCGGACTGTTCTTCCTGATGGCGTTTCTCATCGCCCCCGTCTCGGTGCTGGTTTCGGGATTATTCCTCGACGATCTCGCCGATCACGTGGAAGCGGACCTCTATCCGGCGGGACAACAGGGTCGCGCCATTCCGGCGACCCAGGCGATTTTGATGGGCCTGCGCTTCGCTGGGATTTCGGCGATCGTCAATTTTTTCGCGCTACTGCTGCTCTTCGTGCCGGGAATAAACGCAGCGGCCTTCCTCCTGGCCAACGCCTATCTCTTCGGGCGCGAATATTTTCTCTTCGCCGCGACGCGCTTTCGTTCGTTGCAAGAATCGGAGGCGTTGCGCCGTCGCCATGCGCTATGGCTCTTCGTCGCCGGACTGTTCATCGCCGTCTTCGTCGCGACGCCAGGACTGAACGTGCTGACGCCGCTCTTTGCCGTCGCTTTCATGACCCGCATCCATCGGATGCTGCCGCCAAACCCGCGTGGAGAAACGGCGCAGTCCGCCCGCCGGCGCTAGCTCAAAAAGCGACCTCGTCAGCGCGAGGCGGATTCGCCCAGCCGCTGCGTCTGATACTGCCCGACCTTGCGATAGCGATAGAGATAGCTGGGAACGATCGCCTCGATCGATTGCGGATCGGCGATTCCGAGCCCTTGCAGCGTGCGCGCTTCCGCCTTCGCGGCGTCGCTGACGACATTGTCGTGCTTGAGTAGTTCGACCTGATCTCGCGTCATGCGCAAGAGCTTCGGGAAAAGGCCCAGCGACAGCTTGGTCAGCATCTGCGTCACGCTGGCCATAAGCTTGCCGATTCCGAAGGAGAGTTTCAGGATTCGGCGCTGGCGCTGCGTCACCTTCAGAACATAGTCGACGATCTCCGCGAAGCTTTTGACCTCCGGACCGCCGAGTTCATAAGCGACGCCCGGCTTGGCGCGGCCGGCGAGCGCGATCGCCACCGCGTCGGCGACGTCGCCGACATAGACCGGCTGGAATTTCGTCTCGCCGCCGACGATGGGCACGAACGGAAAGTAGCGCGCCATGGTGGCGAAGCGGTTGAAGAAATCATCTTCCGGCCCGAAAATCACTGAAGGGCGCAGGATAACCGCGGAAGGAACCGCCGCAAGCATTGCGGCTTCGCCCTCCGCCTTGCTTCGGCCATAGGCGGAACGCGACTGCGGATCGGCGCCGATGGCGGAAATATGCACGACATTGTCGATGCCGGCCGTCTTTGCCGCTTCGGCGATCACGCGCGCGCCGCCCGCCTGGACGCTCCAGAATTTCTGCGCGCCGGTTTCAGCAAGGATGCCGACAAGATTAACCACCGCCGAGGCGCCGCGCAGGGCCGCCGCGATCGACTCCGGATTGCGCACATTGGCCTGCACCGCCATCACCTGGCCGACGCGGCCGAGCGGCTGAAGAAAGAAGGCAAGGTCGGGCCGCCGGCAAGCGACGCGCACGCGCCAGCCGTCGCGCGCCAGCGCCCGGACGACGTAGCGGCCGACAAAGCCGGAGCCGCCGAACACCGTCACCACCCGTCCTTCGCCAATGGTCTGGTTATTGTCGCCGATCATCGCGATTTGCTCCGCTTGCGCCGCGCCCGGCTCCCGCCGGAAAAATGGTCGCTAAGGCTCTAGCGAAATTTGACGACGAAGGAAATGCGCGAGGCTGGCGCCTCCGCGACCTGGGCGGCCATGCGGTTTTTGCGGAAAGCGCGCATTGACACGAGGCGTCCGCTGCCCCTATGAGACGCGCTCTAAGCCCAGGTGGCGGAATTGGTAGACGCGCTGGTTTCAGGTACCAGTGGTGAAAGCCGTGGAGGTTCGAGTCCTCTCCTGGGCACCAGCGTTCCTCTCGAAAGTCTGAAGACGTCTCGTCAGCCGTTTTCAGTCTACGAAGGCGTCGCCGTGGACCCCTGGCGCCGGGGCTCGGAAGCCCGGCGACGGTTATAGGGACCGTCCGATATTTCATCAGGCGAGGGCGGCTGCGGAAGCCGCACGCCCATCGTCGGTTCAGCCAGTCTGCTCGGCGAGCTGACACGGGCGCTCCGTCATACGGCCGGTCAAGAAAAACCGAGCGGCTGTCGCTGATGACGGCAAAATGCGAATTTTTTCAGCGCTTGCTGCCGCCTCGCAAGCAAAGCGCGCCATGCGAAAACTTCCTCGCGAAGGTTTCGTAGCGCGCGCGTGCAAGGGCGAACTCCAGCGAAAGCCTGCCGTCCGCAGCGACTAAGCGACTCGCGCCATACAGCTTGGCTGTAGGTGGCGCCTTCATTGCATCCATTTAGCGCGAAGGCGTCGCTTGCGACGTCACCCGGTCCACAGAAGGGCCCCCAGCATCGCCGCTGTCCTGAACGTCTGCTTCGCAGGCGTTCAGGCAGCGGCTTTTTTCGTTTCTGGGGCGCGCGTAGGCGAGATGCAGATGAGGTTCGCTATGAAGAGAGCACAGTCCCAGCGAT
>NZ_JAMRYX010000041.1 GCF_024448135.1 Methylocystis suflitae | reverse complement strand
CTTCCCGCGCGCCGCCGCGGCGCAGAGCCTGGATGAGCGCACTTTCATCGCCTCAATCTGACCCGTTCGTGGGCGCCAGCACGAACGCGTCCTTTGCGCGATCCAGTTGTATTCGTGGCAGGTAATATGATGAACGCGCGGTCTTGCGCCTATCTGTCGATATTGCGCGAATGTGGTAGCGGTTTCGTAGTGAAATGTCGCGCCGCATCGCAGAAGGGCATTCTATAAGTAACTGAAATTTCTATGAAAGATCGTTCGTGGTAGCGGAGGAGGGACTCGAACCCCCGACACAAGGATTATGATTCCTCTGCTCTAGCCGACTGAGCTACTCCGCCCCGACCCGCTTTAGCGGTCTGGAAGAATTTGCGATATAGGTCGGCGTCCCCGCGCAAGTCAAGGCCGCGAATTACAGCGTTACAAATCACATTTGTCGTCCGAGGCAGACTGACGATACGCGTATCGCTCGACCATCACGAAACCGCCGGCCCCATGAAAAATTCGCGGACCCAACTGCTGGAAACCTGCGATCGATGGCCTTCGCTGGCTGGCTTGGAATAATTTTGATCTGACCATCGCTTCGCGCGCCTGGGCGCCGAGATCGAGCGCATCGAGCCCGGCCATCCTCAGCAGAACGGCCGTCCGAGTGGAGCAGACAATGCGTCAGTGGCGGAGAGGGAGGGATTTGAACCCCCGATACGGTTGCCCGTATGCCGCATTTCGAGTGCGGTGCTTTCAACCACTCAGCCACCTCTCCGCAGCGCATGCGTGGCGAGCCGCAGATAGCACGCGCTCGCCCAAGGGATCAAGCGCGCGCCCTATGCGTGGAAGCAACTAAATTCGTCGGCCCGCCGCAGTTTGGCGCGGCGTTATTTTTCGGATTCGCCGTTGGCTTGGCGCGGTCGCCGGGCTCAGACGGGACCCTGAGCGATCCCGTTCAGTGGCGGCTATTCTGTGAAGGGACGTATATACTCAGATTGACAGAATGCGGCCGCCTTGACAGACTGATGTCATGAGCTCCACGCGCATTTTCAAATCGGGCAATAGTCTTGCGGTCAGAATTCCGCGCGGAATCGCTTTCGACGAGGGCGCCGAGGTCGTTGTGCGGCGGCAAGGCGGAAGTCTCGTGGTGACGCCGGCGCGGCTCGATATGGCAGAACTTGTTGCGCGGCTCAAAGCCGCGCCGCCGCCGGCCTCGATCGCGCGCCCCGAGTTCAAGCCGCCCAAGCGGCTGTTCGACGCCCGCTAGCGCATGGCGCGCTACCTCCTCGACACCAATATCGTCATCGCCGCGGCGCTCGGCCTTCCCGGCGTTCTCGATCGGCTCGCCGCGCTCGAGATCGGCGACGTGGCGGTCTCGGCGATCAGTCTCGCCGAAACGCTTGGCGCAGCCGCCGCCGAAAATAACGGACGGCTTGCGGACAATATCGCGCTGCTCTCCGAGAATCTGGATGTGCTGCCCTTCGACCGCGGCGGCGCCGACGCCTATGGCGCGCTGCTTCGAAAAGTGGACCCGAAGCGCCGCCGCACGCTTGATCGAATGATCGCCGCGCAGGCGCTCGATCTCGGCCTTACGCTGGTCGTGGCGAACAGTGAGGATTTCGATGATATTCCCGGCCTGGCGATCGAGAAATGGGCGTGAGCGCAGCTACTCGACGTCCTCAACCTTCTCGGGACCGCCATATATACGCTGCGCCAGAGAGGCCTGCATGAAGTCGTCCAGCTCGCCGTCGAGAACGTCCGAAGGCGTCCCCGAGGTGAAGCCGGAGCGCAGATCCTTCACCAGCTGATAGGGCTGCAGCACATAGCTGCGGATCTGATGGCCCCAGCCGATTTCGGTCTTCGACGCCGCCACCTTATTGGCTTCGGCCTCGCGCTTTTCGAGCTCCAGCTCATAGAGCCGCGCGCGCAGCATGTTCCACGCGGTCGCCCGATTCTTGTGCTGCGAGCGCTCCGCCTGACAGGCGACGACGATGCCGGTCGGAATATGGGTGATGCGGATCGCCGAGTCGGTCGTATTGACGTGCTGGCCGCCGGCCCCTGACGATCTATACGTGTCTATACGGCAATCGGATTCATTAACATTCACCTCGATCCGGTCATCGACCACCGGATAGACCCAGACCGAGGCGAAGCTGGTATGGCGGCGAGCGTTGGAGTCGAACGGCGAAATCCGCACCAAGCGATGCACGCCCGATTCTGTCTTCGCCCAGCCATGAGCATTGTGGCCCTTGACGAGCAGCGTGCCCGACTTGATGCCGGCCTCTTCGCCCGGCGTCTCCTCGATCACCTCGACCTGGAATTTGTGACGCTCGCCCCAGCGCGCATACATGCGAAACAGCATGCGCGCCCAATCCTGGCTCTCGGTGCCGCCAGCGCCCGAATGGACCTCGATATAGGTGTCGTTGGCGTCGGCTTCGCCGGCGAACAGCGCCTCGGTCTGCCGGGCGCGCGCCTGCTTCAGGATGCTTTTGAGCGCGTCGACGCCCTCTTTTTCAGTCGCCGCGTCGCCCTCGGCTTCGCCGAGTTCGACGAGCGTCAGCGCGTCTTCGAGCTCGCGCTCGAGGCTTGAGAGCGCCCCCACCTGATCTTCGAGCTGGGTGCGCTCGCGCATCAGCTTTTGCGCAGTTTCAGGGTCGTTCCAAAGCTCGGGATCTTCCGCCCGGACGTTCAGTTCGGCGAGACGCCGTTGGGAGGCGTCAACGTCAAAGATGCCTCCTCAGCAGTCCGATGGACTGCTCAATGTCGGCTTTCAGCGCAAGCGGTTCGGCGCGCATGGATTTCCCAGGTTGTACTCGGAGGGCGTCTTGCCCCATTCGGCGCGGAAACTAGGCGGCCGCCGCGCGCCTGTAAACCCCGCAACTCACTCGGCCAATGTCAAAAACTTCTGTCGGCTGGCCGGTCGTGCCGACGCTCCGGCGCGGCCGGCCGCTGATCCTCGCTCTCGGGCGCGCCGGCAAGTCCCCAGCGACGCATCAGGAAAAGCGCCGTCGCCGAGGCCAGGACACAGAGAATTGTTGCGTAGAGCGTGCCATTGTCGTCTTCCGCGAACAGCAGATTCTTGGTGTTCATGCCGAAATAGCCGGTGACGAAGGTCGCCGGCAGCAGCAGCATCGTCGTCAACGTCAACACGTAAAGCCGGTCATTGGTCTCCAAGCTCAGAAGCGCGTTGAGTTCATCTTGCAGGAGACGGGCGCGCTCCTGAAGGCTCGTCACGTCCTGCGTCAGCGCGCCGGCGTGTTGAACCAGCCTTGCCGCGGCGTCGCGCAGGTCATTGTCCCGCTGTTCGTCGGCCTCCTCCTCAATCGTTTCGAGGCGCGCGACCGTCGACGACAGGCCGCTGATCTGGCGCGCCAGACGCACGGCGTCGCGCCGTGCGGCGCTAAGCGCCGGCCGCGCCTGGCGGCCATGCTGATCGATGATGCGGTCCTCGACGCGATCGAACGCCGCGCCGAGTTCGGCGGCCTTGCGCGCCAGCCCGTCGATCAGCGCATCGGTCAGCAGTTCGAACAGGTGGATCGGCGAGGTCAGGCGGACGCCGCGATTAATGGCGATGTGCGTCGCCTCGACGCTGTCCATCGGCAGCCGTCGCGCGCTGATGAAAAAGCTCGCCCCCGAAGCGAAGCGGACATAGTCGGTGCGCGAGGTCGGTCCGCCGAGGTCGCGCTCGTAATCGAGCAGCGCGCCGCTGACAATTCCTTCCGAATATTCCAGATGCTGGTGGTCTATGGGGTCGCAGAGCGAGTCGCGCGCGTCTTCGGAAAGCGCCGGGATTCGCGCCAGCAACGGGCGCGAACGCACGTCGGCGAGATCCATGTGCAGCCACAAGAATCCCTCGCGCGGCGCGCCGAGGTTTGCGAAATCTTCGGCCGTTCCGGGCTCGGCTTCGCCGGCGCCGTTGAACCGCACGAACCATAGACATCCGGGAATTCCGGCGGATGGCGGCTGTGCGAGGCGGTCTGGGATCATAGCGGCGCTCACGGGAAGGATCGAAAAGAGAGCCCGGCGAAATATAACAGGCTCACGACAAGCGCGGCGTCAATCCTCGGAGAGCCGGGTCTTTCCCGGCCCGTGCGGTTCGACCAGCGCGCCGAAATCATGCGGCTCCTTGCGGGCGCGTCGCAGCGCCGCGTCGAGAAACGCGGTGAAGGCGTCGATGTCGCGCTCTTCGGTCCGGTGGTTGATGATCGCGGCGCGGATCGCCGGAACCCCGTCGAGAATGGTCAGCGACGGCGCCGCCTCGCCGCGCTCGTGCAGCTCCATGACGATTTCGCGCGCCAGCGAACCGTCCTCATCGTCCTTGACGCCGAAGCAGACGATGTTGAGCGTCACCGGCGCGCGCAGCGCGAAGGCGTCCGATTGCGCGATCCACGCCTCGAGCCGCTTCGCCATGCGGCAGGTCTGCTCGATGCATTGGCCCAAACGCTTGGCGCCGAAGGTTTCGATGGTGAACCAGGCTTTGAGCGCGCGGAAGCTGCGCGACAGGTCGGGGCCGAGATCGCAGGGCCAGGTGTCGCCCGCCGCGAGGCCGCGCGGCGCCCGCGTCAGATAGGCGGCGTTGGCCGCGAAGGCGCGCTTATGGGCCGCCTTGTCGCGCACCAGAAAGAAGCCGGCGTCATAGGGGACGTGCAGCCATTTATGGAAGTCGAAGGCGACGCTGTCGGCGCGCTCCAGTCCCTTGACCAACGGCTTGAGCGCCGGCGAGAGCGCCGCCAGCGCGCCGAAGGCCCCATCGACATGGAACCATAGATCCTCGGTGTGCGCGACGTCGGCGAGCCGGTCGAGCGGATCGATGGCGCCGGTATCGACCGTTCCCGCCGTGCCGACGATCAGAAACGGCCTGAACCCCGCCGCGCGGTCGGCGGCGATGGCGCGACGGAGATCATGCACCTTCATCGCGCGCCGCTCGTCCGAAGGAATGAGGCGCAGATGCCGCGCGCCGAGACCCGCAAGCTCCATCGCCTGGCGCACGCAATTATGCGCCTCTCGCGACGCATAGGCGATGAGCTGGCCCGGAAGCGCGCAGAGCCCGTTAAGCCGAACATCCTTCTCGCCATAGGCCTGGTCGCGCGCGACGAGCAGGCAGAGGAAGTTGGCGATCGACGTTCCGGTGACGAAGACGCCGCTCGCGTCGAGCGGAAAGCCGAAAGCCTGCGCCATCCAGGCGGCGATCTGCCGCTCGACGTCGATGGCGATATGATTGCGTCCGCCGCAGTTGGAGTTCATGCCGGCGGCGAGCATTTCGGCGATCATGCCGGCCGGCGTGCCCGCGCCCTGGGCCCAGCCCATGAACATCGGATGCGTGTTGCCGGTGGCGAACGGCTTGATGTAGCGGTCGAAATCCTCGAGCACGGCGGAGAGGGCGCGGCCCTCTTGCGGAAGGTCGCGTTTGAAGCGCGCCCGCGCCTCGTCGCTTGGCTCGGTCCAGACGGGGCGCTCGCGGATTTCGCGCAGATAATCGAGCATCATGTCGAGCGCGCGATGGCTCTCGGCGCGAAATTCGTCCCAGTCTTCGGGGTCGAGATTTACCGGCATGTCTAGAGCCTCGGGCGCCGGCGGCTCAGTGGAGGCGCAACCACGGTTGCGAAAGATCGCGCGAAGGCGTTTCACGCCTGTGCAAATAGCCGGGTTTCCCTGCTTGGCGCAACCTGGCTTATTTTCCGATGCTTACGGCCACAGACCCGACGCGCTCGACCTCGCCTTCGACCCGGTCGCCGGGAAGGAGCGGTCCAACGCCCGAGGGCGTGCCGGTGAAGATGAGGTCGCCGGGCGCAAGCGCGACATTTCGCGACAGCGCCGCGATGATGTCCGGAACGCTCCAGATAAGATCGCTGAGGTCGCCCGTCTGTCGCAGCACGCCATTGACGGAGAGCGCGATGCGCCCCCGCGTCGGATGGCCGATGGCGGCGACGGGGGTTATCGCGCCGATGGGCGCGGAATGGTCGAAGCCTTTGGACATGTCCCACGGCCAGCCGGCGCTGCGCGCCGCGGTTTGCAGGTCGCGCCGGGTCAGGTCAATGCCGGCGGCATAGCCGAAGACGCAGTCGAGCGCCCGCTCCGCGGGAATGTCTGCGCCCCCCTTGCCCAGCGCCGCAACCAATTCGATCTCGTGGTGAAGATTATGCGTCAGCGTCGGATAGGGAATGGCCGCGCCGCTCTCGACCACCGCGTCGGCGGGCTTGGAGAAGAACACCGGCGGCTCCGCGTCGCCGCCCTTAGCGGGGTCCTTTCCCATTTCCCGGGCGTGCGCGGCGTAGTTCAGCGCAATGCAGAAGATCCGCCGCACGGGAAATCGCCGCGCGTCTTGCGCGATGGCGACGCTTGGGAAGGGCGGCGGCGGAAAAATAAACTCAGCGGACATTCTGTTGGCTTCGCGCTTGGCGGCGGATCAGTCGAAATCGGCGGGATCGAAGCTGCGTAGCGTCCCGCAGAATTCGCAGGTGACGCCAATGTGGCCGTCGTCGCCGATCATATCGCTGCGCTCTTGCGGCGAGAAGCTCCTCAACAGTTTGTCGATGCGCTCGTTCGAACAGCGGCAGAATTCCTCAAGGGCGCGTTCGGTGAAAACCTTGACGCCCCGCTCGTGGAATAGGCGATAGAGCAGTCGCTCGCCCGAAAGCGCCGGATCGACAAGCTCGTGGTCTTCAAGAGTGGCGGCAAGCGCTTGGCCTTCGGTCCAATGATCGCTTTCGTTCTCGGAAGAGTCCTCCGCGCCCTCGGGCGCGTCGCCGGGCGGAAGATCGCGGGCGCGGGCGCCGCCGGGCGGCAAATATTGCAGCAGCAGTCCGCCGGCGCGCCAGCTGGCGCCCTGCGGCGTGACGCTTTCGGCGACGGCGAGTCTGACGAATGACGGGATCTGCTCCGATTGCCGGAAATAGATATGCGCCGCCTCGGCGAGGCTCTCGCCCTCCAGCGGCACCACGCCCTGGTAGCGCGCGGCGTCTTCCTCGCGTTCGATCGTGAGCGCCAGATGACCGCGTCCGAACAGCGCCGCCGGCGAGGCGTCGCGCATTTGGGCGACGCGCTCAGCGTCGAAACGGGCGAAGCCGCGCAGCTTCCCCGGCGCGTCATAGTCGACGACGAGCATATCGACGGGCCCGTCGCTGCGCGTCTGCAGCTGGAAGCGCCCGTGCGATTCGAGAATAGAGCCGAGCAGCGCGGCGAGCGCCACCGCTTCGCCGAGCAGACGCGCGACCTGCGGCGGATAGGCGTAATGGCTCAGGATGGAATCGACCGTGGGTCCGAGACGCACGACGCGGCCGCGCAGGTCGAGCGCTTCGACCGCGAAAGGCAGCACCCGGTCATCCTGGGCATGAAGCGCGACTGGCCGGCTCGGCGCCGAAGCGCCGCCTTGCGGCATTAGAACTGTCCCGGCGCGAGACACCAGCACAGCACGCCTTTTTGGGCGTGAAGGCGGTTCTCCGCTTCGTCGAAAACGACCGACTGCGGTCCGTCGATCACTTCCTCGGTGACCTCCTCGCCGCGATGCGCCGGCAGGCAATGCATGAAGACGGCGTGCTTGGCGGCCGCGCGCATCAGTTTCGAGTCGACCTGATAGGGCGCGAGCGCCGCGCGGCGCTGGTCCTCGTCCGCGTCGCCCATCGACACCCAGCAATCGGTGATGACGGCGTCGGCGCCGGCCACCGCCTCATAGGCGTCGCGGGTCAGATTCATCTTCGCGCCATTGGCTTTCGCCCAGCTGACGAGTTCTTCCGAAGGCGCAAAGTTCGCCGGCGTCGCCACATTGATCGTGAAGCCCAGGCGGGCAGCGGCGTGCACCCAGCTGGTGAGCACATTGTTGGCGTCGCCGCTCCAGGCCACCGTGCGCCCTTCGATCGGACCGAGATGCTCCTCGAAGGTCAGCACGTCCGCCATCACCTGGCAGGGATGCGACTGTTTGGTGAGGCCGTTGATGACCGGCAGATTGCCGAAACGCGCCAGCTCCATGAGATCGGGATGCGACAGAATGCGCACCATGATTGCGTCGAGAAACCGCGCGAGCACGCGCGCCGTGTCGGCGATCGTCTCGCCGCGGCCAAGCTGCATTTCGGCGCCGGTGAGCATGATCGTCTCGCCGCCGAGTTCGCGCATCGCGATGTCGAAGGAGACGCGCGTGCGGGTCGACGGCTTGTCGAACACCATGCCGAGATATTTGCCGGCGAGCGGTCGTTCGGTCGGCGCCACGCCTTTGACGCGGCGCGCCTTGAGCGACGTCGCGAGATTGAGAATGCGGCGCAGCTCTTCGCCGGAGTGATCGGAAAGATCGAGAAAGCTGCGCGGCCGCGTCAGCGAATGGACGGTCATCACGCGGCTCCGAGCTTTTCTGCGGGCGCGGCGAGCCGGGCGCAGGCGTCGGAAAGCCGCGCCGCCGCCGCAGCGATGTCGGCCTCGTCAATGATGAGCGGCGGCAAAAGGCGCACGACATTGTCGCCGGCGAGCACCGTCAACAGCCCTTCGGCGCGGGCGGCGGCGGCGAAGTCGCCGTTCGGAATCCGCGTCTTGACGCCAAACATCAGCCCTTCGCCGCGGATCTCTTCGATGAGCGAGGGATAGCGGTCCTCGATCTCCGCCAGTCGCTGGCGCAACAGCGCGCCAAGCCGCGCGACGCGCGCCATGAAGCCCGCCGCGAGCACGACGTCGAGAACGGCGCCGCCCACGGCCGTGGCCAGCGGATTGCCGCCGAAGGTCGAGCCATGCGCGCCCAGCGTCATGCCTTTGGCCGCCTCGCGCGTCGCGAGGCACGCGCCGATCGGAAAGCCGCCGCCCAGCCCCTTGGCGAGCGCCGCGATATCGGGCGCGACGCCGGCATGTTCGCAGGCGAGGAACTTGCCCGTGCGGCCGACGCCGCATTGGACTTCGTCGAACACCAGCAGCAGCCCGCGCGCGTCGCAAAGCGCGCGCAGCTGCGCAAGGAACGACGGCGAAAAGACTCGCAGCCCGCCTTCTCCCTGAATCGGTTCGAGCAGGACGCCCGCCGTTTCTTGCGTGATCGCCGCCTCGACGGCGTCAAGATCGCCGAACGGGACCTGATCGAAGCCCTCGACGGGCGGGCCGAACCCTTCAAGATATTTCGTATTGCCGCCTGCGGCGATCGTCGCGAGCGTGCGGCCATGGAAGGCGCCTTCGAAAGTGATCAGCCGATAGCGTTCCGGCTGCCCGTTGACCGCATGGAATTTGCGCGCGGTCTTGATCGCGCACTCCACGGCTTCCGCGCCGGAATTGGTGAAAAAGACCAGATCAGCGAATGTGGCGTCGCAGAGCCGCTCGGCGAGCCGCTCGGCTTGCGGGATACGAAAGAGATTGGAGACATGCCACGGTTCTTCCGCCGCGCGCTTTAAGGTCTCGACGAGGTGCGGATGATTGTGGCCGAGCGACAGTACGGCGACGCCCGCGCTGAAATCGAGATAGCGGTCGCCGTTTTCCGCAATCAACCACGCGCCTTCGCCATGTTTGAATGCAAGATCGGCGCGCGGATAGGTCGGATAAAGCGCTGACGTCAAAAGCCCTGCTCCATGCTCCCGTCGCTGGCTCCGGCCAGAGGAAGCTCGAAAAACAAAGCGCCGCCCTTTTCGGGCGGCAGTTCAGGTCGGGATTTTAAGCGCGCCGCCCGACGCGGTCAAATCCATGGCGCGGTTCGATATTGGCGTCAAAACGGCTGGCGGGGGTGCGCAAGGGTGAGTCCTGCGCGCAACAGTCTCGCCGAAAGCCTGTTGAGAACGCCAGCGCGCGCTTGCCAGCGCGACTCGCGCATGATTCAAAGTAAACAGAAAGTTTCTAGTCGGCGCCCGCGTAATTCGTTTGGGCGTGTTCTCTCGAGTGTTGATGCGCAATCACATCGCCGCAGGGCTTCAGGCCTGCGCTGCGGTCGGAAGAAAATCCGACCCGCGCTCGACCCGAAAGAATGGAGAAGCCTAATGTCATGGACCGACGAACGCGTCGAACTGCTCCGCAAGCTTTGGACCGATGGTCTCAGCGCCAGCCAAGTGGCGGCTGAACTTGGACCGGGCATCACCCGCAACGCTGTGATCGGAAAGATCCATCGTCTCGGACTCGCCGAACGCGCCAAGACGGCGAGCGCGCAGCGGCCGCGCGCGGCCAAAGCCCCTCGCCCGACGCACCCGCGCATGAACGGCGTCTCCTCGCACGGCAATCTGGCGCTCGCTTTCGCGCCGCATGCGCTGGCGGCGCCGCGGCTTGCGCCAGAAGAAGAAGTGGTGATCCCGATGTCGGAGCGCGTCACAATCATGGAGCTCCGCGAATCCATGTGCCGCTGGCCGATGGGCGACCCAACGTCGGCGGAGTTCCGCTTCTGCGGCGGCAAGTCATCCGTCGGCGGTGGGCCGTATTGCGCTTATCATGCGCGCGTCGCCTATCAGCCGGCCCAGGATCGCCGCCGCGCCCGCGATCAGTTGCGCACGCAGCGCTACGCATAATCCGCGTTAGCGGACGCGTCACTCGTGTCCGAACGTTTCGTCGAAAGAATAGCCCGCGCCGCGCACCGTGCGGATCGGATCCTTCTCGCGGCCGCGGATCAGCGCCTTGCGGAGTCGCCCGACATGGACGTCGACCGTGCGCTCGTCGATTTCCGCCGACATGCCCCAAACGCTGTCGAGCAGCTGCGCGCGCGTGAACACGCGTCCGGGCTTCTCCATAAAATATTCGAGCAGCCGGAATTCGGTCGGACCGAGGTGGATTTCGCGGGCGGATCGACGCACGCGGCGGGTGTCGCGATCGAGATCGATATCGCCGAGAGTCAGCCGTGAGGCGACGCGCTCGGGGCGCGCCCGGCGCAGCAGCGCGCGGACCCGCGCCATCAGCTCCGGAGTCGAAAACGGCTTGACGACATAATCGTCGGCGCCGACCGAAAGACCGCGCACGCGCTCGCCTTCCTCGCCGCGCGCGGTCAGCATGATCACCGGCATGTCTCTCGCGCTGTCCCGGGCGCGCAGGCGTCGGCAGATTTCAAGTCCGGAAACGCCCGGCAGCATCCAGTCGAGAATGACGAGATCCGGCGGCGACTCCGCGAGCCGCAGCTCGGCTTCATCGCCATTGTCGACATGCTCGACCTGATAGCCTTCGGCTTCGAGATTATACACAAGCAGCGTCGCGAGCGACGTCTCGTCCTCGACGACGAGGATTCGCGGCGCCCGATCGCTTTTCCCGCTGCGCTGTAGGACGGCGGAAGTCACTTCGCTCATTGCGCCGCCTCTTCCTTCCCGAAGTCGGCGACGCGCGATTTTGGCCGCTCCGTAGGCATCGCCTCGCCGGTCACCAGATAGACGACCGTCTCCGATATGTTGGTTGTGTGATCGCCGATCCGCTCAAGGTTCTTGGAGCAGAACAGGAGATGCGTGCAGAAGGATATGTTGCGCGGATCCTCCATCATGAAAGTGAGGAGATCGCGAAATACCGAATCCTCCAGCGCGTCGAGATCGGAATCGTTCTGCCACACCGCGCGCGCCCGTTCGGTGTCGCGCAAGGCGTAGGCGTCCAGCGCGTCCTTAAGCTGCATCGCGGCGATTTCGTGCATCGACTTCAGACCGACGATCGCGCGCGGGACGCGGGCTTCCGACACGATCTTGAGCGTTCGCTTGGCGATGTTCTTGGCGAGATCGCCGACGCGCTCGATGTCGCCGGAAATGCGGATCGCGGCGATGCATTCGCGCAGATCGACCGCGAGCGGCTGTCGGCGCGCGATGGTGAGAATGGCGTTCTCCTCGATTTCCCGCTGCAGCGCGTCGAGCCGCGGATCGCTGGAGACGACCCGATGGGCGAGATCGACGTCGAAGGCCGACAAAGCGTCCATCGCCTCCGCCAGCATTTTCTCGGCGACGCCGCCCATTTCTGCGATGCGACGGCCGAGCGCCTCAAGGTCGCGGTCGTAGGATTTAACAATATGATCGCTCATGAGCGCCGTCCTTGAATCGCTGGTTTAGCCAAAGCGGCCGGTGATGTAATCAAGCGTCCGCTTTTCCTTCGGCTTGTTGAAGACGTCGTCCGTTTCGCCGAATTCGACGAGCTCGCCGAGATACATGAAGGCGGTGTAATCGGAGATGCGCACTGCCTGCTGCATATTGTGGGTGACGATTGCGATCGTGTAGCGGTGGGTGAGCTCGTCGATGAGTTCCTCGACTTTCGCCGTCGAGATCGGATCGAGCGCCGAACACGGCTCGTCGAACAGGATGACTTCCGGCTGCACCGCGACGCTGCGCGCGATGCAGAGGCGCTGCTGCTGTCCGCCCGAGAGGCCGAGACCGCTCGTATGGAGCTTGTCTTTCACCTCGTCCCAAAGGGCTGCGCCGCGGAGCGCGCCTTCGACGCGCGCGTCCATGTCGGCGCGCGACAGCTTCTCATACAGCCGAATGCCGAACGCGATGTTCTCATAGATCGACATCGGGAAAGGCGTCGGCTTCTGGAAAATCATGCCGACGCGCGAGCGCAGGGCGTTGAGATCGATCGCCGGGTCGAGGATGTTCTCGCCGTCGAGCAGCACCTCGCCCTCTGCGCGCTGTCCCGGATAAAGATCGTACATCCGGTTCAACACGCGCAGCAAGGTCGACTTGCCGCAGCCCGAAGGCCCGATAAAGGCCGTCACCTTGTTCGTGCGCAGCGGCAGGCTGATGTTCTTAAGCGAACGATCCGCGCCGTAGTAGAAATCGAGGCTGCGGACTGAAACTTTCGTCGGCGGCTCTTTTGTGGCTTGGACAGCGGCGTTCATTTCGATTTCCTCCGG
The DNA here is from genome assembly GCF_024448135.1 of Methylocystis suflitae. Classification (GTDB taxonomy): domain Bacteria; phylum Pseudomonadota; class Alphaproteobacteria; order Rhizobiales; family Beijerinckiaceae; genus Methylocystis; species Methylocystis suflitae. Next base: position 68,691 of record NZ_JAMRYX010000041.1, on the reverse strand, counting down.
CCGGCGCTCAATGCGCGCGCGGCGATCGATAGGGCAAGAACAGCGACGGTGATGAGCAGCGCGCCTGTCCAGGCAAGTTGCTGCCAGTCTTTGTAGGGCGATAGCGCGAACTGGAAGATGACGACCGGCAGACTTGCCATCGGCGCGGCAAGATCGGTGCTCCAGAATTGGTTATTGAGCGCCGTGAAAAGCAGCGGCGCCGTCTCGCCAGAGACGCGCGCCACGGCGAGCAGCACGCCGGTGATGAGACCGGCTTTTGCGGCGCGGTAGGCGACCTTCCCGACGACATGCGCACGCGGGGCGCCAAGCGCGGTCGCCGCTTCGCGCATCGAACCCGGCACGAGCAGCAGCATGTCCTCGGTGGTTCGCACGACGACAGGGACAACCAACAGCGCCAGCGCCACGGCGCCGGAGATCGCCGAGAAGTGGCCCATCGGATGCACCAGGATGGTGTAGACGAAGAGGCCGACGACGATCGACGGGGCGCTGAGCAGGATGTCGTTGATGAAGCGCACGACCATGGTCAGCTTCGTATAGCGTCCATATTCCGCCATGTATGTGCCGGCCAGCATGCCGAGCGGCGTGCCGACCGCGACGCCGATTGCGGTCATGACCAGCGAGCCGGCAATGGCGTTGAGCAATCCTCCAGCGCTGCCGGGGGGCGGCGTCATTTCGGAAAAGACCGCCGGCGACAGGCCGCGAACGCCCTCATAAAGAAGCACCCCAAGGATCACAAAAAGCCAAGCCAGCCCGAAAATCGCCGCGACCCAGCAGAGCGTCGTGGCGACGGAGTTGGCGCTGCGTCGAGATGCATAAAGAGACATGAAGCGCCTCCCTTACGCCGACTTCTGTTCGATGCGCATCAGCATGTAACGCGCGATCGCCAGAACGACGAAGGTGATGAAGAAGAGGATGAGGCCGAGTTCGATCAGCGCCGAGGTGTAGAGATCGCCGACCGCCTCGGTGAACTCATTGGCGATCGTCGCCGAAATCGTGGTGCCGGGCGCGAGCAACGACCCGGAAATCTTGTGCGCATTGCCGATGACGAAAGTGACCGCCATCGTCTCGCCCAGCGCGCGTCCCAGTCCAAGCATAACGCCGCCAATCACCCCGACGCGCGTGTAAGGGATCACAACATAGCGCGTCACTTCCCATGTCGTGGCGCCAATGCCCCAAGCGGCTTCTTTCAGCACCAGCGGCACCGTTTCGAAGACGTCGCGCGAGATCGAGGCGATGAAGGGCAGCACCATGATGGCGAGAATGAAGCCCGCGGTCAGCATGCCAATGCCGTAAGGCGGGCCGGCGAAAAGCGTCGAGAACACCGGGATATCGCCAAAGGCGGCGATCAGCGCAGGCTGGACATGCGACTGGAGAAACGGCGCCAGAACGAAGAGGCCCCAGATTCCGTAGATGATCGAAGGGATGCCGGCCAGGAGCTCGATCGCGGTGCCGATCGGCCGACGCAGAACATAGGGGCAAAGCTCCGTGAGGAAAATCGCAATGCCGAGGCCGACGGGCACGGCGATCAGCATGGCGATGATCGAGGTCATCACCGTGCCGTAGATCGCGGGCAGCGCGCCGAAATTCTCTGTGACTGGATTCCACGACTGCGAGAAGAGAAAGCCGAAACCGAAAGCCTTCATCGCCGGCCAGGAGCCGTAAACGAGCGAGACGATGACGCCGCCCAGAATGACCAACACGATCACGGCCGCCGCGCGCGTGACCTGGCGAAACAGACTGTCGACGAGCGCCAGCCGACTGAGAACGCGCGTTCGATCGGCAGCGACTGAGAGCGGCGCCGCCTGCTGCAAGACTACTTCCGACATGTCTGAACCCGCCTCCCCGCCGGCTCCGTTCGCGCTTCGCGGGCTCGGCTCGATCGAGAACATTCGCTCATCTCCCAGCGCCGTTCCTGGCGCCAATGCCAATCACAACCGACGGCCGCACTGAACGGCCGTCGGTTCAACCAAAAGGTCAGTTCGGCCGGGTCGCAAGCGACAGCGGCTTGCCGTCCGCTCCCTTGACGCTCGTCCACGTCTTCTTGATGAGCTCGACGACCGGCTTCGGCATCGGAATATAGTCGAGTTCTTCAGCCATCTTCCCGCCGCTGGCGAAAGCCCAGGAGAAGAATTTCAAGGCCTCGGCCGCGGCGGCTTCGTCCTTGGACTCCTTGGGGAGAAGGATAAAGGTCGCTGCGGTGATCGGCCAGGACTTCGCGCCAGGCTCATTCGTCAGGATCTCATAGAATCCCTCGGCATGGGCCCAATCCGCGCCAGCTGCAGCCGCCTGGAACGACTCCATGTTCGGCGCGACGGTCTTGCCGTCCTTGTTGATCATTTTCGTGTGAGTCAACTTGTTCTGCTTGGCGTAGGCGTATTCGACGTAGCCGATCGATCCCTTGGTGTTGGCGACGTTGTTCGCGACGCCTTCATTCCCTTTGGCGCCGATGCCCACGGGCCATTCGACCGAAGCATTCGCGCCGACTTTGGACGCCCAGTCGGGCGAGACCTTCGAGAGGTAATTGGTGTAGTTGAAGGTCGTTCCAGATCCGTCGGAGCGATGAACGACGACGATCGGCGTCGAAGGAAGCTTCGCCTTCGGATTGAGCTTCTTGATCGCCGGATCGTCCCATTTGGTGATCTCGCCGAGGTAGATTTTGGCCAGCGTCTCGCCACTGAGCGTGAGGTCGCCGCCCGCCATGCCGGGATGGTTGACCACGGGCACGATGCCGCCGATCACCTGCGGCCATTGAATCAGACCCGCCGCCTCGAGCTCTTCGGGTTTCAGCGGCTGGTCGCTGGCGCCGAACGTGACCGTTCGCGCCTTGATCTGCTTGATGCCGCCGCCCGAGCCGATCGATTGATAATTGAGTCCGCTGCCGGTCTCTTTCTTATAGGCCTCGGCCCATTTGGCGTAGATCGGATAGGGGAAGGTCGCGCCGGCGCCGGAAATGTCTATGGCGGCAGCCCCGCCGCACATGACGGCGAGCGCCAACGCCGCGCCAGCGCCGCGCCTGAAAATCGTCGAGATCATTTGAGGGTCTCTTTTGCTCGAGAACGGACTTGCGATGCGCCCCGCGTCATCGCGCCGCGGAAACTACTCGTCCGACAACAGCTTTTTGTGACAAAAAGATTACAGTATGATGACAGTTAATATGCTTGTATTTTAAATACTTACCTATTTTAGGCTGAATCGCTCGCCGGCAGAATGACGCGAAACAGCGTTCCCTCGCCAAGCGCGGATTCAATTCCGAGCCGGCCGCGGTGGCGCAGAACGATATGTTTGACGATGGCGAGGCCAAGTCCGGTGCCGCCTTTGGCGCGGCTCTTGCCGGCGTCGACCCGATAAAAACGCTCCGTTAGACGCGGAATATGCTCCGGCGCGACGCCGGGACCATAGTCGCGCACCGAGAGAATGACGAGCGCCCCCTTGCGGACCAGCGAGATGTCGATGGGCTTGCAGCCGCCGTCGTCGCCGCACCCGTATTTCAGGGCGTTCTCGACGAGATTCTCGATGACCCGGGCAAGCTCGTCCCGATCTCCAGGCGCGACGACGTTCGGCTGCAGATCGAGATTGATGGCGACGCCCCTGTCTTCCGCCATCTGTGACAGCGTGTCGACGATATGCGCGACGAGCAGCGTGAGATCGACGGGCGTGGCGGGCCGCAGATGCATGTGTTGCTCGATGCGCGACAGCGACAGCAGATCATCGACGAGGCGCGCCATCCGCTGCGCCTGCTCGCGCATGATGCCGAGAAATTTGTTGCGGGTGACGGCGTCCTCGCGCGCCGGGCCTTGCAAGGTTTCGACAAAACCCAGCAGCGAGGCAAGCGGCGTGCGCAGCTCGTGGCTGGCGTTGGCGACGAAGTCGACGCGCATGCGCTCGACGCGCCGGGATTCAGTCAGATCGCGCAGGCTCACGACGGCGGCCGGCTCGAACCCTTCGATTTGCATCGGCGCAACATGCGCTTCAAACCAGCATTCCACCGGCAGACGTTCGACCCAGACGGTCTTCTCCGTCTCGCCTCCGGCAAGCACGCGCGACACAGCGTCGAGCATGTCGGGCGAGCGAAGGCTGCGGGAGAGCGGTTCGCCCTGCCGAATGGCCGGCGAGAGCGCCTGCGCCGCGGCATTGACGGCGGCGACATGGGTTTCGGAGTCGATAACGAAGATCGGCTCCGGGAGCGCGTTGATGACTGGCGCCAGGAGATCTATCGCCTGGTCCCGCCATTTGAGCCGCTGCGTCGACAATGTCGTGGCGGCTGGTCCGGCGCCGTTCAATTCGAGCGCTCCTCCACAATGCGCGCGATCGCATCTCGCAACGTCGCCCAGCGGCGCGCGCCCTCATCGGCGCCGAGAAGCGCAAGCGCGACAACGAATGGAATAAAATAATAGATCATGCGAAACAGAAGCAGCGACGCCAGAATGCTTTCATGCGAAGCCGCCGGGATGGCGTGCAGCATCGTCGCCTCGAAGACGCCGATGCCGCCCGGCGCATGGCTGATCACGCCGAGGATGCAGGCGACGACATAGACCGCGACGAATGGCGCAAAGTCCAGCGGGACGCCCTCGGGAAGCAGCACATAGAGCGCGCCTGAGGCGCAGCACAGGTCCGCGACCCCAAGCGCAAACTGCGCAACAGTCGGGATGAAACCCGGCAACTCCAAAGCGTGGCCGCGAAGTCGAATCGTCCGGCGTTCAACCGTCACCCAGGCAAAATAAAAGAGTACGCCTGCAAGTATGAGAACGCCGGGAATGATGTGAAGGAAGGCCGGCAAGCCGTCGAGCGCCTCGAGCGCATCCGCGCCGTAGATAAAGCCTATCCCCATCACCAGCGTCATCCCGAGCCAGAACGTGACGCCGGCGAAAACCGTTATGTTCGCGACTTGCAGCGCGCTCAAGGCGACGCGAGAGTAGATCCAGTAGCGCACGGCCGCGCTGGTGATGATGGGAAATCCAAGGTTAAAAGAAATGGCGTAGCTTGCGAAGGACGCGAGCGCAGCGACCCTGTAGGGCGCGCGCGTTCTCATATGATAGAGGGCGACGACGTCATAACCGGTCAAAAACAGATAGGAGAGCGCGGAGAGGGCCAAGGACGCCAAAATCTGCGCGCCGCTCGTCGCGCGAAAAGCATTCAGCAGATCGGCGTAGCTGAGACTTGAGAGCGTTCGACCCAGAATATAAGCAGCGAGCGCAAAGACGGCGAGACTGGCCGCCACGCCGAGCACGCTGAGCACGCCTCTCGGCAGCCGTTCGCGCAGCGACTCGAAAAATCCGCCGCTTGCTTGTGGCCTCGCGACGGGCAACCCCGGCGTTGTGGCTTCGAATACGTCGTTATCGCGCGGGGTCACGCCACCCTCGCCCAACGCCCGGATCTCGGAGCCTTCAATGCACAACCCTCGTATTCGTCATATCGCTTGAAGCTTGCCTTTGTCTTCTTGCAAGCGCCATCCGCTTCAATCCCTCGATCATGTCATGGCGATGACTGGCGTTGCGACGACTAGCATGGCGATGACTAGCACGATCTCAGTCGCTCGCGCCTCTCAAAAGGTTGGCGCTCGGCGATGCGACGTCAAGTCCGCGCCTGCAGGCATCATGCTCCCCAGAACGTCGAGCACGTGTTTCCAGGCGTCTGGCGCCGAGCGCACGATCGCTGCCGCGTCGACGAGATCGCGCAGCAGGAAATCTCTCCGCTCTTGATGTAATCGACAATGTCGGGGCAGGCTTGCGAAGTTGCGTTGGCCTTGAACCCAAGCCTCACGACGTTACGATACCCGGCCCACCCTACGCGCTCGCTTTGTCTCAAAGGGCGCTGACGTCGGTGGGGTCTGCGGCTCCAATTGGCCCCAGCCCGGCGGCGCTGTCAAAAGGGCGCACGCGACCGCGAATATCGAGAGATTGGCGCTCGTTCTTAAGGGAAAATCAAATAGGGAGTGGACGGCGAGGAGCGCGATCGAGACCGTCGCCGCGCGGGGTAGCAAAACGTCGATCGGGGCGACCCCTCCTTCTATATTCTGGCGCCAGACGTCGACTGAGCGGCGAAAAATCCAGACCAACATGACCCCGACGAGGATGAGGCCGATGACGCCTGTTTCCGCCCAGATCTCTGCAAGGTCGTTATGGGCGTGGTTGATGTAAACATTCGCGATGAGGTCCTTTGGACGCGCGAACATCGCGAACAATGGCACAAAAGCGCCGGCTCCCGCGCCGAGCGGCGCGACCGTCAACCCCGCCGTTATGGTTTTTCCTGCAAGGGCTACACGTTCGAGGACGTGTAGGTTCCCCCCAAAACGGGAAGCCAGCCGACTAATCGCAAAATCGGAGATGAGAAGCGTTGCGATTGCGCCGATGACGGCGACGACTAGGCCAGCGCCCGAGGCTATTCCCGCTGACCGCCTCTCACGCCATAGGAGCAATGAGGCCCCGACCAGAGCGACAAAAGTCAACGCTATACCCGCACGCGAGCGGGCCATGACTTCGGCTATTAACAAGATGATAGAGACGCAAGCGCCAAACATGAGCGCCAAGAACGCGTTCAACTGCCTCTCGGACGACGTTCTTCTCAGGGAACCGTGGCTAAGGCTCAGGACCCAAGCGCCCACGAATGGCACGGAGGCATAAAGCAGGGCCGCGAAGTGATCGCGATTGGCAAAAAATCCTACCGCTTCGGTGCTGTTCCCTTCATAGAATCTCAGCGGACTGTCGGGCCCGCCGCTGATTTGGGCGAGCCCTAAAAGCGCGTTCAACAACGCGCCGGCGAGTGCGACCAGCGTCAGAAGACGACGCTCCTTTGCGCCAAGAGCGAGCGCGCACAGGAAAACCGACAGAGCAGGAATGAGAGAAAGCGCCCCCAGCCATGAGGCGTCCGGCGTCAGGCTAACGCTCTGCCATGCGGATTCGCCTCCAATGAGCTTTAAGGCGGAAACCGCCGCTGCTCTCCCCGGTAGATGGGTCCAAATGATCGCGGGAAGCGGAACCAACTCAAGCAAAGCTAATACGACGACCGCCACGCAGAAAAAGAGAGGCCCTCGGTGGAGTCGAAGGGCATTCCGGTCCAACTGCATCCATAATCCCGCGAAGATTAGGGGTAGGCAGAGAACTTCGAGAATGATTTCGGATAAAAGGCTAGGGCCCGCGCCCCCCCAAGCACCAAACATGCAAAAAGGCCAACGGCGCAAAAATAAAAGAGCGGGCGAACCCGCTCTTTCTCAACTGGATAGGCGACCATTCCAGCAACGGCCATCTTTTACTGACAGATCACGCCCGCGCTGCGGCTCACCGGAATTACCGCTGCGGTGCATCCGTCGCCGCCGCCCGAAAGCGCGACTGCAGCCGCGACGCCGCCGCCAAAGAGCAGCGCCGTGCCGCCGGCCAAGAGGTAAGGATTGGTGTCGCCAGCGCCCCCGTCGTTCCGTTTTATCTACGTAGGCGGCTCGGCGTCTCTGAAGCTCTGGCGGCCCCAAAAATAATTGCCCACGCACAAAAAGCGGCCGCGAACCACATCGCTATGACCGGATGGCCAAGCGCAAAAATCCGCAGAACGATAGCCACTAAAGTCGCAAATGCTGTCGCGACGAAAGCCAGCCTGCCGACTTCCAGCGTCCGACCTCGTGGAAAGGCGGGCCTTGTTGCGAGGAGGAACCTTTCTGCGAGCGCCATTTTCTTCTTTCCTTGTCGGCCTCTTGCGAGCGGCTCCCGCGTCAATCGGCGCATTATACGACCAGCAACTTGTGCCTTGCTGAAAACGCGCGACAGGCCTCAAGGTTCCCGCTGCGCTCCAGGGGCGGGAGACCGATGTCCCTGCCCCTTGCGCGTTTCGTTCGCCCTGTAGCAGGGGCCGTTTCTTAAGAACCATTGCAATCCCGTTATTGCACTGCACTCGGTCCAAGACTCTGGCGTGGAAGCCTAGTCGCTTGCGGATATTGAGCAGATTGGCCGGCCGGCGCCGGGAGAAGCTTTTGAAAATCCGAGGAAATCGCCACTTGGGCAGGACCCGACATGTGTAATTGCGGGGGCAATCCAAGCCCTGCTCCATTTCAAGGAGCGCGGTCCGCTGCCGAGCTCTGTCACCGGCGGCAGCAGCGTTAGCGGTCACGGAAAAACCATTGCTGCGCACCCGAAATAGCTATAGCTTGGCCATTGTCTCCCTTTGCGCTGCGGATGCGGACGGCCGCGTAGCCTCACTTATGGGCGGCGCAACACCGCTAAGGTCACGCCTGTGCCACCCGGAAACGCCGTAGCAATTCCAACCAAGGATGATATCCGCGCGAGATTACAGGATGTAGAAAAGACATTTACCCCAGGAACGCCTGTTTCTTCCCTGACCGAACTGGTTGGCCGCGAAGCCAGCCTGCGTGAACTGCTCAGTGTCGTTGCGAGTCCAGGAAGGCATGCATTTATCGCCGGCGGACGGGGAACCGGTAAAACGTCGATGGTCAGCTGCTTTTTAGACTGCGCGAGCAGAGCAGCCCCTCACATCACATGCGTTCGCACGAACTGTGAAAACTCAAGTTTTAAGGCAATCTGGAGTAAAGTTTTAAGAAGAACCCTAGCACTCTTGGGAATGGCGTCGACGCAATTTGATAACGTAGATCTCTCGTGCCTTGACGTGGAATTCGAACTGGCGCGCATGAAAACGCCTCTATTGATTGTATTCGATAACTTTGAAGAAATATTAAATCCATCAGACATAGTACAGTTTGCTAACTTGATGAAAGTAATATCCGATAATGCTGTGGACACTAAGCTCATATTGGTAGGCTCGCCGGGAGCTGCAACACAATTTAAGAGAGCGCATATATCTGTTCAAAGACATTTGCAGATAATACCTTTAGCCGGTCTTCCCCCGGTGAAAGTACAGGAATTCCTAGTGGGTCGCTGGAGGCGGTGCGGACTCGAGATCATGGACGATGCTCTCTCGCTCGCTATGGAACTAAGCTGCGGGCTCCCTTACTCCTGCCAGGTTGTCGGTAAGCATGCCGCTCTTTTGGCTTTGTCTCAGAAAAGGAGTGTCATAACCGTAGCGGACGTCGCCGAGGCTATGAAGCAGGTGGACGAACATTTCCTTCTGGTGAGCGCAATCAACCCGGCCTTTAACAAGCGTAATGATTAGAGCGATTCATTATAGATCGGCCCGCAACCAGCGTGCGCCGCACAATTATCTAGTAAGCAATGCTGACGCCAATGGCAGCTTCATCCCAATCAAGGCCTGTTCCGGCGACAGCGGGTATATGCAGCTTCATTGCCGGGCGCTTGCGCGAGCCTTGCTATGATTTCGTAGTTGGTCTGCTGTGCGGCATCCGCTCGGCTCACAAAAACGGCCAGCGTTGACAGGAGGATTAGGCTCGTTCGCATGAGAGCTCCGGGACGGCTTTGGACGTCAGCGGATTCCATCCTGTCGAATGTTACAGGGCGCATGATGCTTGCTCATGGCGCCATTAATGGACTCGATACAAAAAGCATTGGGGAAGCGCGCGTTTGATCTGCGGCCGTGTCCCGATGTGACTGGGGCGCACGCGCGAAACATGATGGCCGCGTCGCCGTCTAAGCGCGAGAACCTCGGTGACCATGCGAGACTTTCCTCTCCGCTGTAAGACTGACGTCGTGATGGAGAACGTAGGCTGGGTGCGTAGCCCCTCTGGAAGGGCGCTTGATCCAGGCGCTCGCCGCCCACAGAGCCGCGGCTGTGTAGAAAAGTCCGGCCGGAACCCACATGATCAGGCCGGCGAGTTGTTGGTCTTCGATCGGTGTTAGCTCCCATGCGCCGGCGTTCGCGCTTTGAGCGGGGACCCAAAGACGTTCCGACAACGTCAACAGAACGCCGAGAAAGCCGCTTTGGACGACGGTGAAAAACAAGCAGAAAAGAACCAAACCTTTCTGCGGCGATAGAAGCATCGCGCGCCAGAAAATCAGCGCCGACACGAGCAAGCAGGCATGTTGCCAGAAATGCGTGGTCGGATCGCGAAGCGCCAGCTCGTAGAGGTTGGAAGCGTGCCAAGCCCAAACTGTCAGGGCATGCTGAAATGTTGCAAAGAGCGGCTGCGTCGCCGCCCTCCACGCTGTTTGGAGCCACTGCCGCAGCCCCGTCACAGCCGCCAGCAGTGGACGCGGTAAAGCCCACGCAAAGGCTGCGAAGGGCTTTCCCAAGATAAGCAAGGGCGCGACAATCAGCATCGCCCATTCATGTTCGATCATATGCGCGGCGAATAGGCCGGCCGAAAGTTCGCGCAGGGACGGCAGATAGAGCAAGGCGAGCGCTGCGCAGCCCGCCGCGAACATGATCGCTCGATCGCGGGCAACGCCGCGGATGCAGCCGACGCGCCGCCACAGCAATGTAACCCCGAACGCGTAAATTGCCGCAAACGCCAGCAGAAGAATGAGACTGGAAACCTCTGCGGCATTGTAAACCGCCCCGCTATGCGCGGCTGCGGGCGTGCAAAGCGACACCAAGACCGCAAGCAGACTGGAGCGCTTCAAAGCGCGCATCCAAGCAAGAAGACGGCCGCGCCTTGTAGCAGGATGACCGTTGCGAAGAGCGCGCCAAGGGCGGCCGCCACGCCAGCCAGCAAGGCGTGCGGCGCGCCATCGCGATCAGCGGCGAGCGCTCTGTAAGACAGCGCCGAGACGCCCGCGCCGCAGAGCGCCAAAACGGCGAGCGCCGCCGCCAACCACGACAACGCCGCCGGATAACGGCCGCAGAGCGTGGACACGAGCGCGTAGCCAACCAAGGTGTTAGCGCCCCACGCTCCCGGGCCCAACGCGAGGCCCGCCCAGCTGAACTGTTCCGCAGCGCGCTCGCGCATGCGCTCATCCCTTCTGAAACCAATAGATCACGAAATAGAGCGGGACCCATGCGCCGACGACGAAATACCAATAAAACGCGTTGTCGCTTACGTCGCTGAAGCGTTTGCCGCGCGCGTGTTTGGTGAACATGAGCGCGGTGAGAACGAGCGTCTCGCCAACGTCGGTGATGAGATGCGCCGCATGCAGGCCCAGCAAGAACCATAACATCGAGCCGTAGGCGTTGACGTACCATCTCACGGGCAAGTTGTAGAACTCATAAAAACGAATGCCGATGGCGAGGAGCCCGATGGCGGACATCAGCAACAGCCCTGCTTGCACGGCTTTCAGGTTCTCCGCTCTCGCGAGGCGCTCGATGCGCAGATTTGGCCAAAGACTCGCGAGGAGAAAAATCAACATGAGCGAACCCGGCCAGTGATCGGGGAGAGGGCCAAGCGGCCATCGTTCGGCGAGCGTCGACAGATAAAAATAGCCGCCCACGGCCATGGCGAAGACCGAGCCTTCGATCGACACATAGGCGAGCGTCCCCCACCACGTAAGAGCTTTTGCGCCGAAGCCATATGTCGGCAACGCGCGCAGGCTCAGGGCGAGACGCGTCTTCGTGTCCTCCGAAACTTTTTTCGGCCAGAACCAGCCAATCAGTGGCGCGGCGACAAGCGCGCCGCCCCAGACGACCGCCCAAGGCGTAAATATCGAGCCCACGAATGCGATGGTCACGGCGACGGCGGTGACGAGCGGCCAAATTGAAGGATCGGGCGATCGTTCGCGCAGTTGCGGCGTCGCTTCCGATAGCGACGTGACGGCCAGCTCGCGATAACTGACCGAGAGTCCTGCGGCGACGGGCAAAGGATCGTCGCGCCACAATGGCGTAAGCCGATCAACGACCGGAATGTGATCGAAATTTTGGGGCGGCGGCGGCGAAGCCGACGCCCATTCCAGCGTCGATGCGTTCCAGGGGTTTGCTGGAGCCGGCCCGCGGTTGCGCCAACTCGTCCCGACATTCCACAGAAAGATCAGGAAGCTTATAAAAAATAGCAGCGCGCCGACGCTTGAGAGCTGATTGAGCCCTTCCCACCCAAGTTCGGGTTGATAGGTGTAGATGCGTCTTGGCATTCCGATCAGTCCGAGAATATGCATTGGAAAGAAGGCGACGTTGAAGCCAAAGAAGGCGGTCCAGAAATGCCACCGCGCCAAACGCTCGCTCAGCGTTACGCCGAAGATTTTTGGAGCCCAATAATAGATGCCGCCGAGCAGCGGAAAGACCGCGCCGCCGATGAGCACATAATGGAAATGCGCGACGACGAAATAGGCGTCATGCACTTGCGTGTCGATCGGAACCGATGCGACCATGACGCCCGTCATGCCGCCGATGACGAAAATGAAGAAGAAGCCGAGCACGAACAAAAGCGGCGACGACAGGCGCGGACGGCCAAGCCAGAGCGTCGCGATCCAGCAGAAGATTTGGATTCCATTCGGGATCGCAATCAGCATGCTTGACGCGGTAAAGAAACTTGCGCCGAGCGGCGGCAGGCCCGTCGTGAACATGTGATGGACCCAAAGCCCGAACGACAAAAAGCCGACGGCGATCAGCGACAGCACCAGCGCGAGATAGCCGACCATCGCTCGGCCCGAGAATGTCTCGACGATCGCCGACACCATGCCGGCCGCGGGCAGAAAGATGATGTAAACTTCGGGATGGCCGAAGATCCAAAACAGATGCTGCCAGAGCACCGCGTCGCCGCCACCGTTCGGATCGAAGAAATGCGTTCCGATGAGACGATCCATGATCAGCATGGTCGAGGCCGTCACAACGGCAGGCATTGAGAACAGCACAAGAAAGGACATGACGAGCATCGACCAGACGAACAATGGTATGCGATCGAGCGTCATGCCGGGCGCGCGCTGCTTGAAGACGGTGACGATGATTTCGACGGCCACGGCAAGCGCGGCGACTTCCGTGAAGGTGATCGTCTGCGCCCAGACGTCGCTGCGCTTGCCCGGCGTAAATTGCGGGCCAGAGAGCGGAACGTAAGCGAACCAGCCGACGTCCGGGCCGACATTCATAACAAACGCAATCCAAAGAAAGGCGCCGCCGCCGAGATAGACCCAGTAGCTGAAGGCGTTGAGACGCGGAAAGGCGATGTTGCGCGTGCCGACCATCAGCGGGACGAGGTAGACGGCAAAGGCCTCCATCACCGGCACGGCGAAGAGAAACATCATTGTCGTGCCGTGCATGGTGAAAATTTGATTGTAGGCTTCGGGTCCAATGAAGCCCGCCTCCGCGCGCGATAGCTGCAAGCGGATCAGAACGGCGAGAAGTCCGCCAAGAAACAAAAATGCCAAGGCCGTGATGATGTAGCGCCGCCCGACGATTTTGTGATCAACGGCTGATAGGGCGCCCCATAGACCCTTCGGCGTCGACCAGACCCGCGCAAGACGCGACGTCAGCGCCTCTCCTTCGAGGTCTTCATCGCGCAAGTCGCGTTTTTCCAATTCGGCGAGGCTCACTCCAAGCTCTCCAAATAAGCGACGACGGCGTTGAGCTCCTTCGGCGATAGAGCGAGACGCGGCATATGCGCCCCCGGCTTGAGTTGCTGCGGGTCGGCGATCCAACCCGCGGTCGCGCCCGTCGTTCTCGGCAAAAGCGCGGCGGCGAGCGTCCTGCGGCTCGCGAAATGGGTCAGATCGGGACCCGCCAAGCCGTCGGCCTTGGTCCCGCGGATGGCGTGGCACATGAAGCAGGCGCGGGTCAGAAAGACGTCCTGCCCGAACCTTTGCTCTTCAGTCTGCGGCGCGCGGCCGGAGGTGGCCTGGCCCACGCGCCATTCCTCGAAGCGGTCGGGATTTTCGACGACAACGTCGAGGCCCATATGGGCGTGCTGCAATCCACAAAACTCGGCGCATTGCGCGCGGTAGACGCCCGCCAAAGGCGCGCGAATTTTCAGCTCGTTCACTCGGCCGGGGATCAGGTCTTTTTTCCCCGCAAGGTTTGGCGCCCAGAAGCTATGGATGACGTCGGCGGACTCCAAATTCAAAACAACGTCGCGGCCGGCGGGAAGACGAAGCTCATTCGCCGTGACGAAAGACGAATTTGGACCATCGTCGGCGTAGCGCAACTCCCACCACCACTGATGTCCGATGATGCGGACGAGAAGAGGCGACTCGCGGCGTTGCATCTCGCGCTGTCCAGCGAAGCTTACGACGGTGAGACCGATGACGATGAGACCCGTCAGGCCGGCGCAAATAGAAATGACGACGCTCGCGACGCGCTCACTTGGTTTCGCGTTGTCGTCTCGACGGCGCAACATGGCGATCGCCAATGCGATCATGACGATCAGCCAGATCGCGCCGAGGAGGACGATGAACAACACAGTGAGCCAGAGCAAATCTTGCGCTTCGGCGGCATGGGGCGCGAGCGCCGACTGCCGATCGCTGCAGCCGGCGAGAGCGCCGGATATGCCGACGACAAATAAGCTGCGCGCCGCTGGCATGGCGATATTACCCCAGGCCCATCAAGGCTAAGATCACGCTGGCGCCCATATGGATTCGTCAAAGTGTTATGGTTTGCGAGTGAGTAACGCAGCTGCAACGGCTATGTTCCCGCGTCTGCGGTTGTCATCGGCGCCAATGAAGGGCGACGCTTGCCCCGCTTGTCGCCGGCTCTACCTCCGATACCGTTGCGAATGCGGGGCGAACCATGTCGCCATTGCCTCCCTCAAAGTTTGTGCATCGTCCAACGTGTTATCAGGCGTCTCGGCGTTGGGGCTCTTTGCGCTTCGGATTCTTGCTGTGCCTTTTTGCGCCCCTCGCCGCTTCGGCGCAGCCCAATCTTTCTGAGCTCGCAGCCGATCAAAAGAACTGGCCGATCGCCTCGCGCGACTACGCCAATACGCGTTACAGCGCTCTCGACCAGATCAACGCCGAGAACGTCGCTCAATTGAAACTTGCGTGGTCGTTTTCGGTTGGCGTTGATCGCGGACAGGAGGCGGCGCCGCTTATCATAGATGGCGTTCTCTATGTCGCGGCGCCCTATGACGGCCCGCGTCCCAATCAGGTCTTTGCGCTCGACGCCGCGACGGGCGAACTCAAATGGTCCTATGCGCCGAAGCCTGATCTCGCGGCGAAGGGCGTCGCCTGCTGCGATGTGGTGACGCGCGGCCTCGCCTACGATAATGGCAAGATCTTTCTCAACACGCTCGACAATCACATGGTCGCGCTTGACGCGCGCACGGGCGTCGAATTGTGGGTGACAAAGCTCGGCGACATCAATCTTGGCGAGACGATCACCATGGCGCCGCTCGCGATCAAAGGAAAAGTGCTCGCGGGCAACAGCGGCGGCGAAATGGGCGTTCGAGGTTGGTTGACCGCAATCGATCAGAACACTGGCAAGATCGTCTGGCGCGCCCACTCGACTGGCCCTGATTCCGAGGTGCTGATTGGCCCGGACTTCAAGCCCTTTTACGATTGGATGAAAGGAAAGGATCGCGGCGTCGATACCTGGCCGTCCGATCGGTGGAAGACTGGCGGCGGCACGGTCTGGGGCTGGCTTTCATACGATCCCACCCTCAATCTCGTTTATTACGGCACGGCGAATCCGGGCCCCTGGAACTCCAATCAGCGGCCCGGCGACAATCTCTGGACAAGCACCATTTTCGCACGCGACGCCGACACCGGCATGGCGAAATGGGCTTATCAGGTCAGTCCGCACGATCTTTGGGACCATGACGAGATCAACGAGAATGTGCTTGTCGATTTGGAGATCAATGGCGCGCAGCGTAAAGCGCTCATTCATCCCGGCCGCAACGGCTACATGTATGTCATGGATCGCGAGACCGGCGAGGTTCTCTCAGCCGATCCATACGAGACGATCACGGTCTATAAGGGTGTTGACCTGAAGACAGGCCGCATCGAACCTAACGAGGCGTTCAAACCCGCACTCAACAAGACGATCGAGAATATCTGTCCCGCGCCGCCGGGCGCCAAGGACTGGCAACCCACTGCCTGGTCGCCGCGAACCAAGCTTCTCTATGTGCCGCACCAACATCTTTGCGCGAATTTCAAGACGAGCGAAGTGAGCTACATCGCCGGCACGCCCTTCGTTGGCGCCACGGTCGATATGTACGCGGGCCCTGGAGGCCACCGCGGCGAGTTCATGGCCTGGGACCCGGTCAAACGCGCCAAGGTCTGGTCCATAACGGAAAATCAGCTCGTCTGGAGCGGCGCGCTGGTCACGGCGGGCGACGTCGCCTTCTACGGCACGATGGACAGGATGTTTAAAGCCGTCGATGCGCGATCGGGCAAATTGCTTTGGCAAATTCGCGCGCCGTCAGGCATCATTGGACAGCCGGTCACCTTCGTCGGCAATGACGGCGTCCAATATGTCGCCATCCTTTCTGGCGTCGGCGGCTGGCCTGGGGTCGTCGCCAACGCCGAAGTCGATCCCCGCGTGCGCAATGGCGCATTAGGCTTCACCGGCGCGTCGCAGGATTTGCCGCTCTACACTGTCGGCGGCGGAACGCTGCTGGTTTTCTCTCTCGGCAAAGAGGCGACGCAGCGGTTTGATGGCGTTCCTGCGAAGTCCGGAGGCCCACCGTGAAGCGCCATCCGGCCGGACGCCTCCTCACCCTTGCTTTTGCAGTCTGCGCGGGGCTGGGCGCACGCGCCGATGATCTGCGAGTCTGCGCCGATCCAAACAATTTGCCTTTCTCGGATTCGCAGGAGCGTGGATTTGAAAACAAGCTTGCCCAGCTCGTTGCGCGCGAACTCGGAAAATCGGTTTCCTATTTCTGGTGGGCGCAGCGGCGCGGCTTCGTCCGCAACACGCTAAAGTCTGGCCTTTGTGACGTGATCATCGGCGTGCCTGCGCAATATGACCTCGTCGAAACGACACATCCCTATTACCGATCGAGCTATGTCTTCGTGTCGCGCGCCGACCGGGGCATCGCCATCTCGTCGCTGGAAGACCCCACTCTGCGCACATTGAAGATCGGCGTGCACCTGATTGGCGACGATGGGATGAACACGCCGCCTGCGCATGCGCTTGGCGAGCTCGGCATCGTCGAGAACGTCGTCGGCTTCACGCTCTATGGCGATTATCGCCAGGATTCGCCGCCGGCCCGTCTGATCGAGGCGGTTGCAAAAGGCGATGTCGACGTCGCCGCCGCATGGGGACCCCTCGCCGGCTACGCCGCTCTTAACTCCCCCGTGCCGCTGCGCGTGACTCCGATCGCGGAGACGCGGCAATTTGCGCCTCTCAAATTCACTTTCGCCATCGCCATGGGCGTGCGCAAAGGCGACGATGCGCTCAAGCGGAAACTCGATGAGGTTCTCCAACGCAAAGGCGCTGAGATCGCGGCGCTGCTTGCCAGCTTCGGCGTCCCTTCCGTGCGAGAGCCCGCAGATTAGGACAACGCCGATGCGCTTGCGACCCTACGCCGCCGTTGCGCTAACTCTGACGTTGGGCTGCGTATCGGTCGAATCCGCATTCGCGCGAACGCATCATCCTGTCGGGCGCACAGCGCCGCCGCGAAAGCAACCGGAGCCTGCGCCACCACCATCCGCTCGGCCAGCGCCAACGCCGACGCCGCAATCGCCAGAGATATCCGACACACAATCGACCAAAGAGAAACCCGCGCCCGCGATCGGCTTTTATCCGGCAAGCGAGAAATATCTTCGCGCGCCTGTGACGACGCTCCTGCCCGGCGATCCGCCGGCGCCTCCCGCGATCGTCAATCCTGTCGAGGGAGACCCGCAAGCGCTGCAGCGCGGCATGTCCTATTTCAACACCTTCAACTGCGTCGGCTGCCACGCGGCGAATGGGGGCGGCGGGATGGGTCCCGCGCTGAGCAATCGCATCTTCATTTACGGCGGCGCGCCGGTGAACATTTATCTCAGCATCTATCATGGTCGACCCAATGGCATGCCAGCCTGGGGCGGGACGCTGTCCGACGAAATTATCTGGGACCTCGTCAGCTATATCGAGAGCATCAGTCAGTCGCCGAGCAAAGGTTGGGGGCAAACGATCTCGCGCGACGCGCTGAAGATTGAACAAACCCCCGCCGAATTTGTCGAAACCGCGAAGCCATGGGGCTTCACGCAGCAGTTCAAATTCGGCCAGAAGCCAGGCGGAAATCCCCCATGAGCGCTATGCGCGCGCCAGCGCTCTGTGGCCTTAACAACGCCCCGAAGCCGGCAAACTGAGAACGACAGCCGTCGCGGCCTGATCCACGTTAGTAGCGCGGCAGCAATCGTTGACGGCCTTGAAATTGGGCGTGAAATATGCATATATCGCCTATCTCATGCACAGGACCGTTCCGGGATGCTCAGCGCCTTCCTTGACCAAGTGACTGACCGGCGCGGCGGTTTCATTTCGCCGCAGCGCGTGAGCGAGGCTCTGCATGTGCCGCTCGCCAAGATCGCCCGCTTGGCCAAGGTCCACCGCAACACCCTCGCCCAACATCCCGATTCGCCGGTGGTGCAAGAACGCCTCGGCGACATCGCCCGTATTATTACCACTGCAACCGAACTTCTCGGCGGCGAACAGGGCCGCGCGATCGTCTGGTTCAAGCACCAACCGTTGGCCGGTTTCGATGGGCAAACCGCCGAGGAACTGGTCGCCGCCGGCCATAGCGACGCCGTTCTCACTCATCTCGACCTCTTGCGCGAGGGTGCCTACGCGTGACGGCCAAGCGCGTGCGGACGATTGCGATCGCCCGCCGCTATTGGCGAATGCTCGCGCCTAAATGGGCGCACGACCCCTTGAGCGGCGCCGGAGCGGCATTGCGCGGCGGACGATTCAATTCTCCCGGCATGCCAGCTCTCTATATGTCGGAAGAGTTTTCGACGGCGGTCGCCGAATATGAGCAGGATCTCGGCATCCGACCGGGAACCCTCTGCGCTTACGACGTACAAAGCGAGCGGATCGCCGACCTCGCCGACGCGCGAACCCTTCTAACATTGGGCGTCGACGCCGCAGCCTTGCGCGCGCCATGGCAATATATCGCCTTTGTCGAGAAACGGGCGCCTCCGACATGGGCGATCGCCGAACGCTTGCTGCGAGAAAATGTCGATGGGATTCGCGTTCCCTCAATTCAGGCCGCAGGTTTCAACCTGGTCCTGTGGTGCTGGAATATCGAAGGAAAGACGAGAGTCGCGGCGCTCGATCCGCTTCGTGACCTTCCCGCGGATCAATCCTCGTGGACGTCGTGACGGCTATGGCTCTCGACATTTGGCGCCGTATCCTGGATTGGCGACCGTGTTGAAAGTCATCAAAGCGCTCGGCCTCAAGCTGACGCTGGCGCCGGCGTCACGGATATGTCAATCCTGAAGCTGCTACGTCGCCCCATATCGATCCGCCAATGTTAGCCCGACGGCGTGAACGCATCCGATCGGATGTTCTTCATGCTGACTCCGCGCATGAAGAAATCACGCTTCAACCGTCTCACCAGATTTTCGCCGCCACACAGAAAAATTGCGCAGTCCTTGACGTCTTGCTCGGCGTGCAGGGCTGTCGCCGCAACGTCTCCTCCAGCCGGAGCATCTGGATCAAGCAGGCATGGTCGGTAATCGACATGCGCTAGCGTCCGGCTCAACGCTTTCAGCTCTTCATCGAGATAGAGACCATCACGGCTGCGTGCGCCGTGGTAAAGACGGATTGGACCGAGATGGCCCCGCTTCAGAGCGTCTCGCAACACGCCATAGAGCGGCGCGAGACCCGTCCCGGCGCCGATCAGCAGCAGGCGCTGGTCCGCGTGAACGCCTTCGTAAAAGCATGTCCCGGATGGACCCGCGACATGCAAGCGATCGCCCGGCTTGAATTCTCCAAGCCGTCGGCTCATTCGGCCATTTTCATGTAGTCGGATATGCATCTCGAGAAATGGATCCTCCTCGGGATGGCTCGCGAGCGAGTAATGACGTCTTAAATCGCCATCCACGACAAGTTCGAGAAACTGACCTGGCCGATACGCGAAATCATCCGCATCAACACGCAGTCGGATCACATTCGGCGCAAGCGGCTCAATCGCTCGAATGACGGCGTCCCGACGCGCGCCGACGTTGTCTGGTCGCGTAATCGTCAGCGGCGACGTCGGCAAACAGACACAGGGCAGAAAAAAGCCGAGCGCCTTCTGACCCTGTGTCAATCCAACTTGAGACTCTGGCGGAGGAACGCCTTCCACCGCGCGATGCAGACACGTCTGACAATTGCCGGACCGGCACGACGAAGGCGCGTCGATGCCGGCGCGCTCCAGCGCTTCAAGCACAGTTTCACCCGGCCTGAGTTCGACCAAACGATCCTCGAACTTCAGCATCGGATCAACGGTTCAAGACGTCATCACGAACGGAATGTGCAATCGCCGCGACTTCCTTAACCTCTTTTTCCGGCACGCCAAGGTCACGGAGCGTGTAGTTCAGATTTTCGATGACCGCGTCGACATGGGAATCATTGAGGCCCTTCGCGACGAGACGCTTGTGCGCATTGCGCATGTCGGCTCCCGTGTAATTATTTGGCCCCCCAAACGCCATGGTAAGGAATGATTTCTGTTTGGCGATTTGCTGATCGATGTCGACGCCATCAAAAAACTGCGCGATGCGACCGTCCGCGAGAACCTTGCGATAAAAAAGCTCAACTGCGGCATTAACGGCGTTCTCGCCCCCTAGGCGCTCGTAGAGATTTGACATGCCTTGCGTTCTCCCAGTTGCCGACCTTAGCGAGCCAACTTTTCGGCTCGGACGTCTCTTAGACGCCGCGGCGCGGAGAATCTTACCTCGACCGGCGGGATTTTTTTTGCTTGGGAGAAATGCGCCCCGCGGGAAATTCAAATCATATAAGAAAAGCGTGATGAAATTCGTTCTGTTGCCACTGACTCCACCGATAACCCCGGAACGATCGCGCCCCCTCACGCGCCATCCGCCGCCTTTTCGGCGCGCACTAGCGCCAGCAAGCCGAGATACACCTCTTCGCATTCGGGACATTGATGCATGTGGTGACGAACCTCGGGGAGAGTGGCGGCGGCGTCCAAGCCGGAGGCTTCCAGCTCGACGTAGCGCGGTAGACTATCGAAATAATCCGTGCACGACATCTCTTCCCCGCTTTTGGCGGCGAAGATCGTATCGAGCAGGCGGGCAAATTCCTTTTGTTTCATTCCTAGCTTCCGGACTCAACCGTATTTGAGACGCTCTGAGACGGGAAAATCTTACCATCATCACTGAGATAAGTTTTGCGCCGGGACGAGTCGAACGTAGCTATGATATCCTGATGCGTAACGCCTTCGGAAAGCAGCGCGGCCTTAAGGCGTTTTCGTGCATCATGAATAAGCTTGTATATGCTATTGCGATTGCCGCCGAGCCACTCGGCGACAAGATCAAGCGGCATGCCCTGAAAAGCGTGAGCGACAAGCGCTTTTCGCTGGAGCGGCGTCAAAGAGTTCTCAATAAGGCGGACCAGCAAGGCCCACGCTTCTCGCCGTTCCAGACTGCGCTCGGGTTCTGGAGCATCAGTCGGCCAGACCGGCACATCTTCGCCAAGACGCGCACGATTCACTGCCGCCTTTTGCCAGCGCCGTCGTCGAAGCTCCCCAAGAGTGACGCGAACAGCGATCGAATAGGCCCATGTCGTAAATTTGCTCTCGCCACGAAATTGTTCGAGTTTCGACTGAATGAGGATAATGGCCTCCTGGGCGCAGTCCTCCGCCGTTTGATGCAAATCGTGGCCGAGCGACGAGCCTCCGGGCGTTTCATTTCGCGAAAGAAATTTGATGATCGCACCGAGCACGAGCTCACGCAGCTCAGCCAGCGCAACGGCCTGATTCTGGTCGCCTGCCCTTAGGGCCAATAACCACTCTGAGTTTGATCGTTGTCTCATTTCGCGGTACGGGTGACAGACGGAAAAACGGCTTGCACGCAAAGGTTAGCATCAACATCGAAGCGACGCTATCCATCGGGCCTCCGCGTTTGGAGGGCCCTCTCCGGTCGGAAGAGATTTGGATCGGCGCTAGACAAAAGCGCACAACGGCTGACGCAGTCCAGCACGCCGAGCGGATGAGCCTCGTCTGACTCACGATCAGATCGGCGAGGCCTCCCATATCTTTCCGAAGCGCAAACTTAGCGCGTCTGCGTCGACGATGATTTTGATACGAGTTGTTCCGGTGCTGGAACATCACAATCGGGTTCGTCGGACAGCGCCAGATGGGCGGGCAATTGCGGCTCGCGGTCGATAAGATCGGCGAAATGCGCTTCAAAGGTCCGTCCGGCAAGCGCCGCGTCAAGGCCCGCTAGCGCGGCCGCGATCAGAGCGGCTTCCTCTTCCTCAAGCACGCGCATCGCCGTACCGAGATGGACGAGCACATGCGCGCCGGGAGGCTGCGCGCCGATAAGCAGCATGGAAATGCGCTCAGACCGGCCGGCGCCTTCGCACAGCGCCGACATCTCGTCGCCGTCGATCACGCGCATCGGAACGCCAAGGCACATGGGAATCCGTCCGTCCGATGCCTCAGTCGTCCGCGCGCAAAACCTTGCGGCTCGCATAGGCGACGCCAAGCGCGCCCAACGCGACGATGGAAATCCAGCCGAAAACGACGGCAAGCGCGAGAAGGTGATCAGGCTGCATGGCGATATGCGTGAGGCTCTCGGCGAGCCCATACGGATGCGCGCCCGGATGCGCCTCAGCCATGACAGGCGCGAGCGCCGCCGCGACGACGATCATTCGCAGGAAGCTCATGTCAATCCCGCCATTCGCCGGCGGCGTCCGCGCCTCTACGGCTCTCATAGCTCTGATGATCGATGTCATGCTTTAGCAGCGCCAGTTCCGGCGCCAGCGGTTCGGCGCGCAGGACGCAATCGACGCCCCATTCCAGCAGGATGTCATGCGCCGCCGTAACAGCGGCGGCGATCGCGCCGCGCACCGGCTCGGTGAGCGGACCGCCCCAGTTTTCGAGATCGAGCGGCTGGCACCCGATAAGCGCGAGGCGCGACGGATAATCGCCAAGGAGATCGGCGGCGCTCAGCACTTCTTGGAAGCCGGTCTGATGCAGGCTCATCTTTTTCGAGCCGGTGAATTTCGGCACGTCGCCATCACGCACAATTTTCAGCGTTCCGGGCGCAAGGCCGTAATCGATGGCGTCGAAGACAAGAAGATCGTCAGCCTCGCGCACATATTGCACGAGATAAAGTCCCTGCGTGCCGCCATCGAGCAGGGTGACGTGTTCCGGAAGGGCGTAGCGACGGTGAAACGCCTCTACCGCGCGCACGCCAAAACCTTCGTCGCCCCAAAGGATGTTGCCGATGCCAAGGACAAGCACGCGCCGCGCCACGGATCAGGCTCCATCCTTGAAATGACGTTCGCCCGAGATCATCGAGGAGATGATGCTCTGGCGCGACATGATGTCTTCGCGCACGGCCGCATAGATGTGGATGAGGATGAACGTGACGATCACATACATGCCGAGGTGATGCCAGGTGTGCACTTCCTGGCTGTTGGGCCAGATGTAGAAGACCCAGCCGAAGAGCTTCGCCTCCCAGCTGTCGGCGCCCTCTCCTTCCGAATAAAGCGCGAAACCCGTGATGATCATGAACGCCGACATTAGCGTATACATGACGAACATCGCCGTCTGCGCCAGCGGATTATGGCCGACATATTTCATCGGCGCCTTCTCCAGAAAGGCATACCAGCGGATTTCGTGCGCAAGCTCTTTCCAGAAAGACGCGCGCCAGACCGGCACGTAATAGATCTGCCGCGAATGCTCGTTTCCCATGAAAGCCCAATAGCCGCGCAGCAGAAAGCCGACGGCCATGATCTGGCCGGCAGCGAAATGGGCGAAGCGGATGTAGCCCATGACGAAATGCTGCGACGCCTCGCCGGCGACGGTCGGCAGGGGAGAGCCGATCAGATAGCCGGTGATGATCAGGACGAGGATGGCGAGCGCGTTGACCCAATGCCAGAGCCGCACGGGCGCCTCGTAGACATAGACGGTCGGCTGCGCCACCACCTTCTCGCCGTGAGAATCGGCGACATCGATTCGCGAAATGTCGGTCATGAGCCTCTCCTCAGCGCACCTGCACCGTCGCCATCTCTTGTCCGTCCTCGCTCATCACATGCGTCGAACAGGCGAGACAGGGATCGAAGGAGTGGATCGTGCGCAGGATTTCGAGCGGCTGCGCGGGATCGACCATCGGCGTATTCATCAGCGACGCCTCGAAGGCGCCGATATTGCCGGCGGGATCGCGCGGCGAGCCGTTCCATGTGGTCGGCACGACGCATTGGTAATTATCGATCTTCCCGTCCTTGATTTTGATCCAATGCGCCAACGCGCCACGCGGCGCCTCGGTGAAGCCGACGCCCTTCGTCTCCTTTGGCCAGCTTTTGGGCTCCCACTTCTCGACATTGGCGGTCGCAAGATCGCCGGCCTTGATATTGGCGACGAGCTTGTCGAAGAAATGCCGCATCTGATAGCCGGCCCACTGGCTCTCGAGCGCGCGCGCCGCCGTGCGGCCGAGCGTCGAGAAGAGCGCCGAAGTCGGCAAGCCGAGATCGTGCAGCACTTTCTCCACGGGCTCTTTGAATTGCGGCTTGCCCTGCGCATAGCCGATGACCCAGCGCGCCAGCGGGCCGACCTCCATCGCGTGACCGCGCCAGCGCGGCGCCTTGATCCAGGAATATTTGCCGCCTTCGTCGAGCTCGATGATATTGGTTTTCGTGCCTTTGGCGTTCGGCCCGAGTTCGTAATGCGGCTCGGTGACGCCGTCCCAGGGATGCAGACCCCTGGTTTCATCACCGTATTTATACCAGGAGTGCGTCACGAACTCCTGTATCTCCTCTGGATCGCGATGATCGACGGGATGGATCTCGTCGAGTCTGCCGTTGATGATCGCGCCGCGCGGCAAGAGCAGGTTCTTGTCGGTATAGTCGTTGGCGTGCTCCGGCACGTCGCCATAGGCGAGCACGGATTTCCCGGAGAGGCCGCCGCCATAGAGCCAGTCCTTATATAAGGAGCCGATGGCCATGATGTCGGGGATATAGACCTTGTCGTTGAATTCAATCAGTTGATCGATGATGCTATCGACGAGGTTCAGGCGTTCCATGTTGATGGCGCCGACCGCGCCGGTTCCGTCGATGTTGATCGCGCAAGGAACGCCGCCGACGAGCCAATTGGGATGCGGATTCTTGCCGCCGAAGATCGTGTGGATTTTCACGATCTCCTTTTGGAAGTCGAGCGCCTCGAGATAATGCGCGACCGCCATCAGATTGGCTTCGGGCGGTAGCCGATAGGCCTTGCTGCCCCAATAGCCGTTCTTGAAGGGACCGAGCTGGCCGGACTCGACAAACTTTTTCAGGCGCGTTTGCAAGTCCTTGTAATAGCCGGGGGAGGACAACGGCCAGCTCGAAATCGATTGCGCGAGAGCGGAAGTGGCTTTGGGATCGGCGCTCAGCGCCGAAACCACATCGACCCAGTCGAGCGCGTGAAGATGATAGAAATGCACGATGTGATCATGCACCTGCAGCGCGAGCTGCATGAGATTGCGGATCGAATTGGCGTTCTCCGGGATGGCGATGCCCAGCGCGTCTTCGACGGCGCGCACCGAAGTGAGCGCATGGGTGCCGGTGCAAACGCCGCAAATCCGTTCCGTAAAGGCCCAGGCGTCGCGCGGATCGCGATTCTTCAGGATCACTTCAATGCCGCGCCACATGGTTCCGGTCGATACCGCGTTGCGGATGACGTTGTCGGAGTCGACATTCACTTCGACGCGCAGATGGCCTTCGATGCGCGTCACGGGATCCACGACGACGCGCTTGCCGCTGTTGTCGAGCCTGAAACCGTTGGGCGTGTCGACGCCGGCGGAAGCCGTTGCGGCGACGGCGGGCGCGGCGGCTTGAGCTACTTCGGCCGCGCCATTTTGCAAGATGCGCTGTTGCGTCATGATCGTTGTCCTGGAGATGCGGCGTCAGGCCGAGTGATCGTTATTCTTCGAGACGATGCGCTTGACGGCCGTCGCCGCAGCATGCGTCGCGACCGCCGCGCCGACGACGCCGGCAGCCGCAAGCCCGATCTCGTCCGCGTTCTTCTCGACGCCGAATTGATGGATGTTCGTCAGCCGTTCGTAGAACGGGCCCTTGTCCCAGAACCCCTCTTCCGAGCAGCCTATGCAGCCATGGCCCGACTGGATGGGGAAGGACACGCCGCCGTTCCAGCGCACTGTCGAACAGGCGTTATAGGTCGTCGGCCCCTTACAGCCCATTTTGTAAAGGCAGTGGCCCTTTCGCGCGCTTTCGTCGTCCCATTGCTCGACGAACTGGCCGGCGTCGAAATGCGGTCGGCGGTAGCATTTGTCGTGGATGCGCTGCGAGTAGAACATGTTCGGCCGGCCTTGCCGGTCGAGTTCGGGCAATCTGCCGAAGGTCGTAATATAAGTAACGACGCCGGTCATGACTTCTGCGATAGGCGGGCATCCCGGCACCTTGATGATCGGCTTGTCGTGGATGACCTTGTCGATCGGCGTCGCCTGCGTCGGATTGGGCTTGGCCGCCTGCACGCACCCCCATGAGGCGCAGGCGCCCCAGGCGATGATCGCCATGGCGTCGTCAGCCATCCATTTCAGCTTTTCGACGAAAGGCTTGCCGCCGTCGATGCAGAACATGCCGCCTTCGTTGAGCGGCGGATTGCCCTCGACGGCGAGAATATATTTGCCTTTGTATTTCTCTTTCGTCTCTTGGAGGATCGCTTCGGCCTGATGGCCGGCGGCGGCCATGATCGTATCGTCGTAATCGAGCGAGATCATCGACAGAACGACGTCTTTGACCAGCGGATGCG
The DNA here is from genome assembly GCF_024448135.1 of Methylocystis suflitae. GTDB lineage: Bacteria > Pseudomonadota > Alphaproteobacteria > Rhizobiales > Beijerinckiaceae > Methylocystis > Methylocystis suflitae. Next base: position 42,089 of record NZ_JAMRYX010000041.1, on the reverse strand, counting down.
CCGAGCGGATGAAGCTTTCCGAACAGCAGGTGCATTCGAGCCCATGCATCCAGATGACGGGCGTGCGTTCCTTGGTTTCGAGCGCATTGGCGATCTTCGCGGCGCCGATTGGACCCATGCCGAGACTGGCGGCGGTCAGGCTGCAAAACTTCGTGAAGCTTCTGCGCGTCACCCCCTGTCGGCGGATGACGTCGTAAAAAGTCTCGATTGCGGCCATTCCCGCTCCTCCTGATGGCGTTCTTCGTCCCTTTGTCGCGATCTCGCGTCGCGCTTTGTTTTTAAGGGGTGAGCAAGGTCCGGGCCAAGCGCCGCCCGTTGATTGAAATTGATTTAATTCCAATAAGCTAGGAGAGTTCGAGGAGCGTCTCGATGAGAATTTTCGCGCGCGAGCGGCTAGTCGATTTTCATTCGCCGGAAAGGCGCTTGCCAGCCCTTGGTTCAATGCGCCGTGCAGACCATGCAGGGATCAAAGGAGCGGATCACATGCTGCACGGAAGCGGCGCTCGCGCCATGGCCTTCGAGCGGCGCGCCGACGAGCGCCTGCTCGACCGGACCGGCCACGCCGGAAGCGTCGCGCGGCGAGAAATTCCACGTCGTCGGCGCGATGATCTGATAGGCGCGGATCTTTCCCTTCTGTGCGCCAAGCCAATGGCCGAGCGAGCCGCGAGCGGCTTCGACGAGGCCAACGCCCTCGCCGTCGCCATCGTGCGGCGCCACAACGCAGAAGGGCTCGTTCAACGCCAGCGCCTTCGCCCAGCTTTCCGCCGCCTCCGCCACCATCGCAAGCTCGATGAGGCGCGCGACGACGCGAACGAAAACATTAGAGCCACGCGAACGCTCAAGCAGGGCGCGCACAAGCGGATGGCCATGGACCGCCAACCGCGCGAGCGCGCCAACCTCCGTCGGACGCCCGTGAAAACGTGGCGCCTTGGCAAAAGAATATGCGTTGGGCTTATCGACAAAGGGCTCGGTACGCGCGAGTGACGGCTCTTCCGGGCCGTCACGCATATAGGCGTGCGACACGTCTTCGCGGATCGCACGCGCGTCAAGCGGCGACAGCGCGCTCGCAACGGGATCGAACACGCCCGCGTTCAGAAAGGCGCCTGTCTCGTCGCGATAGGCGCCATAGCTCATCAAAGGATTGGCGGCGCGGCCCAGATTTTCGAGATCGAGCGCGCGCGCGATGCGGCAAAAGGCGGCGAAATCGCCATCCGCGCCCCGCCCTTCGCAAAAGCGTTCCAGCTCCTGCGGCGTCTTGAGGCCAAGCGGCGCCTCAAGCGGGGCCGCGAACACCGCGGATTCAAGAAAGCGGCGAAAGTCGCGCGCGATCGCGACGAGCTGCGCCTTCTGCCCAAGATCGACAGCGCAGGTCGTTCCGCCCGGCTGAAAGGCGAGGCTGTGCGGCCATTTGCCGGCGAGTATCCCCATGATCTCGAGAAGGCGCCGGCGCGCCTGCAGAGCCTCGTTCGCCGCCGCGCCTTCGATTGCCTTGAACCGGCGCGTCGTCGCGTCATGCCAGCTTCGGCCGGCATATTGCGCGCGCGCGAAATCCGGCATGAAGAAAATGTAAAAATGCGTGAGATGATCGGCCATGTTCTCGGCGGCATGCGCGAGATTGGCCGCGATTATCCCATTACGCGCCGGCGCGACGCCATAAAGCGCGCGCAGCGCCGTAGCCGCCGCCAGGGATTGCGAGACCGAGCAAATGCCGCAAATGCGCGGCGCGATGGCGAGCGCGTCCGCCGCCGGCCGGCCGATGAGAATTTGCTCGAAGCCGCGATAGAGCGGCGTCGTCACGCGCGCTGAAGCGACGGCGTCATCTTCGATGTCGAGCGACACTTCGAGATCGCCCTCGACGCGATTGAACGGGCCGACGAGAAGGCGCGTCATTCCTTCGGCTTTCTCGCGCCGCGCGGCGGCACGACGACATGATCGGCCGTGGCGTTCTTACGCACGCGTTGCGGCGTCGCCGATTTCGACAGCGCGGCGAGCGCCATGAACCAGGCCTTTGGCATGTCGAGCGGCAGCCCTATGGGCACGCCGCCGATCTTAGGCGTGCGGTGATAGTCGCGAATATCCTCGAAGCCGGGAGACGTGCAGGCGATGCAGGCGAACCCGCCCTTTGTGCAGGAGCCTGAACCGTTCCAGCCGCGCTGATTGCAGTCGCCTGCAGCCTGCGTCGCCTTGCAGCCAAGATGCTCCATGAGACAGCCGCGCTGCGACAACGTCTCCGCGCTCGCCTTGAATTCATAAAATTCGTTGCGGCTGCATCCGTGATGCGCGAGATGATCGACATAGAATTTCGGCCGGCCGAGCGCGTCGAGATCGTCCGCCGTCAGCACGTCCAGCGCCAGCGCCGCGAGCGTCTCCATGATCCAGCCGGGATGCGGCGCGCAGCCCGCCACATTAATGACGGGCAGGCCGCGCCGCGAACGATAATCGGCGCCGAGCGCGCCGCCCGCCACGCCCTTGCGATATTGCAGACCGACGGCGTCCGTGGGATCGGGATCCGCCGCGGGAACGCCCCCAAATGTCGCGCAGGAGCCAATGGCGACGCAATAATCCGCCTTGGCGGCGAGAGCCCGCGCCCAATCGAGCATGGCGCGTCCCGTGCCGGCGAGACGATTGAAGAAACCCGTTCCGTCGGGTCCGCACAGAATCGCGCCTTCGATGCAAAGCGCGTGAAGCGGCGTTTCCCCGGCCTCGACGCGCTCCAGAACGACGCGCGCTTCCGTTCCGGTCTCCTCACTGACGCTTGGATGCCAGAGGAGGTTGACGCCGAGCGTGCCCAGCTCGCTAAACCATCCGCCCGAGCCATGTTCAAGCATGGACATGGTGCAGCCGCCGCAACTTCCGGCCTGAAGCCATAGTATGTTGAAGGCGCCCGCGCTCATCCGCGTTCATCCGCGCGCAACTGCTGCTGCGCACTATTCATCGGAAACTGCACCGTGAAAATCGCGCCCCCGCCTGGATGATTGGCGACGACAATGGAGCCGCCATGTTCCTTGACGATGGAATAGCTGATCCAAAGGCCAAGGCCCGTCCCTTCGCCTACCACCTTGGTGGTGAAAAAAGGCTCGAACACCTTGTCGAGCACGACATCTGACATTCCGCGCCCATTATCCTCCACGATGATTTCTGCGTGCGCGCTCGTCTTGCGAATCGCGACGCGAATGCGAGGCGTAGCGACATCCCTTGTCGCGTCGAAGGCATTATCGATCAGATTGACGAGCACTTGATGAATCTGCCCCTCATGCGCATCGACAACGACGCTCTCGTCACAATCGAAAACGATTTCCGCGCGCGTCTTCTTGCTGCGCGCCGCCCAATTTGCCGCCGTGCGCGCGATGCGTTCAAGATCGACGCGCTGGGTTTCGGCGGGCCGGCTGAAGGACAGACGCCGCAAATTCCTTACAATGTCGCTGATGCGAACGGCGCCGTCCATCGTCCCTTCGATGAGCGATGGAAGATCGGCAAGAATGGCGTCGATCCTGTAGCGGCGCCGTAACTCGTCATTCTGCGCCTTCACGCTAGACTTCTCGAAATATTCAGCGAGCGCCCCGCGATATTTGTCGAGCGTATGGATATTTCCATAAATGAAACTGATGGGATTGTTGAGCTCATGCGCGACGCCCGCGACGAGCCGACCCAGGCTCGCCATTTTTTCCTGCTCGACGAGTTTGCGCTGCGCCTGCTGCAATTCACGATGCGCGCGGTGCAGCGCCTCATAAGCGCGTTTCAACTCACCGATCGGGCGCCCCGTGAGCACGGCGCCGACGCGCCGACCCGTATGATCGAACCGAGCAGAGCAATTGATCGCCATGAGATCGGACGCGCCGTCCGCCGCCAGAAAACGCAGTTCGCATTCCGTGACCTTGCCAGCGACGCCTTCGGCGATCTTCTGCAACGCGCTCGCGCGGTCCTCCTCGACCAGGAAATCCGCAAGGCTCGCGCCGAGCAAGTCCTTCTGGCTCAAGCCGGTGATGCGCTGAAAGGCGGGATTGACCTGAAGGATGCGGCCCTTCTCGTCGCATACGACAAGAATATCGGAAACGGAGGCGATGACGCTTGAAATGAACTGCTGCGCTTCCTCAAGCTCGGCATTCTTGATTTCGAGATCTGACTCATAACGAATGAGATCTGAATAAACCTCATCGACCCTATGAATGACTTCGAGCCACATATTCTCCGTCTGCGCGTCGTCCGGCAGCCCCGCGCTCTCCGAGAGGAGATCGAGCATATTGGTCGGACGGCAGATTTTACTCTTCGTCATCGCGCAGATCCCGCTCGACGCCATAGCGTTCGATCTTGTTGCGCATTCCGACACGGGAAAGGCCAAGCTCTTCCGACGCGCGGCTGATATTGCCGTCGAAGCGGCGCAACGCGTCCTCGATCATCTCGCGTTCGAGCGCCTCGACGCGGGTCTTGAGCATACGGGCCGCGCTTGCAGCCCCGTTCGTCAGTCGCGGGGAGAGAATGCGCGGCGACAATAGGCTTGCAGGCAGCAGTCCGTCATTTTCCGAGAGCGTCACCATGCGCTGAATTTCATTATGCAACTCGCGCACGTTTCCTGGCCAATCGTAACTTGCAAGACGCGTGAGCGTCTCGACCGTGAAGCCTTTGACGCCGCGCCTGAAGCTGCGATTGACGTCCGCGAGGATGCGCATCGCGATCAATTCGATATCCTGCGGCCGCTCGCAGAGCGGCGGCAGATGGATCGGAAAAGCGGCGACGCGATAATAAAGGTCGCGCCGGAACCGTCCCACCGCGACTTCGTCTTCGAGACTTCGGTTCGTCGCCGCGATCAGGCGCACATTGACCTTGCGCTGCCGTTGCGCGCCGAGCGGGCGAATTTCGCCCTCCTGCAACACGCGCAGCAGTCGCACCTGAAAGGCGGCGGAGGTTTCGCCGATTTCGTCGAGAAAGATCGAACCGCCATTGGCGAGTTCGAACAGACCGACGCGATCCTGATAGGCGCCGGTGTAAGCGCCCTTTTTGCAGCCGAAGAGTTCGCTCTCCAGCAGTTCGTCGGGTAAAGCGCCGCAATTCTGCACGACAAAAGGCTTGTCGGCGCGATCGGAGCCGTAATGGATCGCGCGCGCGAGAAGCTCCTTGCCGGTTCCCGACGCGCCGGTGATGAGCACCGAGATGTCATATTCCGTCGCCTTGCGCGCGAGCGCCACAACGGGCGCCACGGGACTTTCGGGATGGTGAATGATGCGGCTGAATTCAAAGAGCCGCTTCTCCTTGCGACGCCGAGTCGCGATCTGCTCTTTGAGCAACTCCGCAGCGGGCTTATTGTCGAGACCGGCGCCGACCTCCTTCTGGTAGCGATAGAGCTGCGCCGCGTCGCGCACGCTGGCGATCAGCTTCTCCGGCTCCCATGGCTTGGTGATATATTGATAGATGCCAGCTTCATTGACGCCGGCGATGATATCTTCGGACTCGGTATAGCCGGAGATGATGATGCGAATCGGATCGGGCCAGGAGATGCGTGCGCGTTTTAGGAAATCGACGCCTGATTCGCCCGCCATTCTGTGATCGCAGAGAATGACCTGCACGAGTTCCCCGTCGAGGACGCTTTCCGCCTCCTTCGCTCTTGAGACGCAAATCACGTCGAATTCATCGGAAAGGACGCGTTGCAGCGCCTCGCGCGAGCGAAGCTCGTCGTCGATCACCAGCACGGTCGAAGAAAAAGTCATCGCGTCATCCGGTCCGCAGGTCTCGCGGTTTAACATATGCGAGGAAGCTGTTCTCCCGACAGCCAATCGACGATGCGCCCGCCGCCAAAGCGCGTCGTCATCTCGACGAAATTTCGCTCGTCTTCGACGACATGGCCGATCAGCGCGGCTTCGCGTCCGAGCGGATGTGCGCGCATGGCGTCGAGCAGCGCATCAGCGGCCTCAGGCGCGCATATCGCCATGAGTTTTCCCTCATTGGCGACATAGAGGGGATCGAGTCCTAGGAATTCGCAAGCGGCGGCGACCTGCGGCTTCACCGGGACTGATTCCTCGGCGATCGTGAAGCCAACGTTCGACTGATGCGCGATTTCGTTGAGCGCCGCGGCGAGGCCGCCCCGCGTCGGATCGCGCATCACGCGCAAAGCGTCGCCCGCCGCCCCGACCATGGCGGCGGTCAGTCCGTGCAGCGCTGCGGAGTCGGACATGATCTCGACGCTGAATTCGAGATTTTCACGTCGCGACATGATGGCGACGCCATGATCGCCCATGGAGCCGGAGATAAGCACCGCGTCGCCGGGGCGCGCTTTGTCGCTCGACAGCGACAGGCCGTCCGGCAAGACGCCGACGCCCGCGGTCGAGATGAAAACGCCATCCGCCTTGCCGCGCTCGACGACCTTGGTGTCGCCCGTGACGATCGGCACGCCGGCGGCGCGCGAAGCATCGCCCATGCTTTGAGCGATGCGCTTCAAATCGAGGAGCGCAAAACCCTCCTCGATGATGAAACTCGCGGAAAGATATTTCGGCGTCGCGCCAGCCATCGCGATATCGTTGATCGTGCCATGGACGGATAATGAACCGATATCGCCGCCCGGGAAAAACAGCGGCGAAACCACATATCCGTCGGTCGTCATCACGAGACGGCCTTCCTGCGCGTCGAGCGAGGCCTGATCGTCGTTGCGGCGCAGCCAGTCATTGTCGAAGGCGTCGTGAAAAATATCGGCGATGAGCTGCGCCATGGCGCGCCCGCCCGAGCCATGCGAGAGATCGACGCGGCCCTCTCTCATATCGAGTTTTCGTCGAACTGGTTTCATGACGAGACTCATGAGGCCGCCCTTTCGATGCGCGCGCGGCTGCGGTCGCGAAACCGCCCATAGGCGTAATGCGCGGCGCAGGAGCCCTCCGACGACACCATGCAAGACCCCATCGGCGTCTCAGGCGTGCAAAGAGCGCCGAAGAGTTTGCAGTCTGTCGGCTTCTTCGCGCCGCGTAGAATCGCGCCGCATTCGCAAGCGGGATTGTCGGCGGCCGCGACCGTGCGAATATCGAAGCGCTTTTCCGCGTCGAAATCGGCGAACGCCTCGGCAAGGCGCAGCGCGCTTCGCGGGACGAGACCGAGCCCGCGCCACTCGAAGCTTTCGCGCAATGCAAAGACTTCATCCATCTCCTTCTGCGCTCTGAGGTTGCCGTCGTGCGTCACGGCGCGCACATATTGGTTTTCGATGGCGCAGCGGCCCTCATTGATCTGCCGGATCAACATAAGGATCGACTGCATGACGTCGAGCGGCTCGAAGCCGGAAATCACGACGGGCTTGCGATAGTCGCTCGCGACGAATTCATAAGGCCGCGCGCCGATCACGGTGCTGACATGGGCGGGACCGACGATTCCGTCGAGCCGCGTCGCCTCATCCCCTTCGCCCGTCAATATGGCGCGCATGGCGATGGGAGTCAGCACATGATTGCAGAAGACGGAAAAATTGCGCAGCCCTTTCTGCTTCGCTTGTTTGATCGCGAGCGCCGTCGGCGGCGTCGTGGTCTCGAAACCGATGGCGAGAAAAACCACTTCGCGCTCGGGTTCCGCCTCGGCAATGCGCAGAGCGTCGAGCGTCGAATAGACCATGCGGATGTCGGCTCCCGCCGCGCGCGCTTTCAACAGACTCGCGCCGCGAGACGCCGGCACGCGCATCAGATCGGCGTAAGTGCAAAGCGTCACGCGCGGATCGGCCGCGAGCCTGATCGCGTCGTCAATGCGCCCCACCGGCAAAACGCAGACCGGGCATCCAGGACCGTGGATCATCTCCACATTCCGCGGCAGCATGTCTTCGACGCCATAGCGCGAAATCGCATGCGTGTGCCCGCCACAAAATTCCATGAAACGGTAGTTCCTGCCGGGATCGACTTCCGCGGCGATCGTCGCCGCGACGCCCTTCGCGAGTTCGGGATCGCGATATTCGTCCACATATTTCATGACGGCGTCTCCATCGCCGCAAGGTCGCGCAACAGCGCCAAGGTGCGCTCGGCCTCTTCGGCGTCGATCTTCGATAGAGCGTAGCCGACGTGAACGACGACAAAGTCGCCGACCGCGACATCATCCACGAGCGCGACGCTGATCGCCTTGGACACGCCGCCCATGTCGATGCGGGCCATGCCGTCGCCGAGAAGTTTCGTCACTTGAGCGGGGATCGCTAGACACATAGAGCAAGTTCCTTGGGAATTGGAGATTGCGCGAAGGCGCGCGCCATCGCCGCCTGGCCAAGCGAAAGACCGCCGTCGTTGGGCGGCAGCTTTCGTGCGAGCATAGGCCGCAAACCAAGGCTTTTCAGCCGTTCCATCAGCCCTTCGGCAAGAACGCGATTCATCATGCAGCCGCCGCCGAGCACAACGATATCGAGCCGCTGCTCTGTCGCGGCCCTCGCGACGAATTGCGCGAGCCCTTCGATAAGCGCGCCGTGAAAAAGCTCCGCGCCTTCGCGAGGGCTCATGCGCCGGTCGGCGAGCGCGCCAAGAATCGGCAGAAAGTCGAGTTCATCGCCGTTCATGCGAAAGCTGTTTTCCATCGCGCGCGGCGTGACGACCAGCGCTTCCATCTCAATAGCCGCCTGCGCTTCATAATGCTGGCGCGTCGAAAGACCGAGAAGCGCCGCGGCGGCGTCGAAGAGGCGGCCCATGCTGCTCGTAACAGGCGGCGCATATCCTTGCCCAATGAGCCGCGCCATCTCTAACGCGCGCGGCTCATCGGCAAAAAGCTGCGCCGCCGCGTTGAGCCGCCCGAGCTTTGCGAGCGCGCCGACGCCCATTCGCCAGGGCTCGCGCGCGGCGCGGTCGCCACCCGGCGCTGGCAGCGGCGCGAGTCCACCCAATCGTCGCCATGACGCGCCGTCGAGGCGCATCACTTCGCCGCCCCAGGATTGTCCGGCGTCGCCAAGCCCATGTCCGTCGAGCGCGAGGCCGAGCGCCGGCCCCTCGATGCGATGCTCCGCGAGAACGGCGGCAAGATGCGCCGCGTGATGTTGCGCGCGAAAGAGCTGGAGGCCCAGCTCCTCGGCCCAGCGTGTGGAAAAATAGTCGGGGTGGAGATCGCAGGCGACAAGCTCCGGCGTCACGTCGAGAATATCGACGAGCCGTTGCGCCGTCTCGCGATACAAACGCGCGGTCGCGGCGTTTGAGAGATCGCCGATATGTTGCGAGACGAAAGCCTCGCGGCCGCGCGTCACAGTTATCGTCGCCTTGAGATGCGCGCCGGCGGCGACGACGCAAGGGCCGTCCGCCGCAAGCTCGATCGGCTCGGGCGCGAATCCGCGCGCGCGGCGCAAAAAGACCGGCGCGCCGGCGACGACGTTCATCACCGAATCGTCAATACGCGTCACGATCTCGCGATCATGCGTCACGATCAGATCGGCGATGGCGGCGAGGCGCTCCTGCGCCTCCTCATTGTCCTTCACCAGCGGATCGCCGCCGAGATTGGCGCTCGTCGCGACGAGAATCAATTCTTGCGGCGCGTCGCGCCACGCGCGCGCCACGGGCGCGCTCGCCGCCTCCTGAAAGATGAGATGATGGAGCGGCGTATAGGGCAACATGACGCCGATGCGATTCAAGCGCGGCGCGACGGCATCGGCGAGGACGCCTCTACTTTGCGTCAGCACGACGGGCCGCGTCACATCCTGGAGCAGAGCGAGTTCCTGTTCAGTCGCGCGAGCGATCGTGGCGACGGAGGAGATATTGGCCGCCATGACGGCGAAGGGCTTCGCGTCCCGCGCCTTGCGACGGCGTAATTCTTCCACCGCCGCTCGGTTATGCGCATCACACATCAAATGAAAGCCGCCCACGCCCTTCGTCGCGACGATCTTGCCGGCGCGTAGCGCCACCACGATCTCCGCCGGCGAAGACGAGAGCTTTGGTCCGCAGGCCGGACAGCAGAGGGGTTCCGCGTGGAAGCGCCGGTCTGCCGGATCGCGATAGTCGCGCGCGCAATCGGGGCACATGGCGAAGGGCGCCATGGAGGTCCGCGCGCGATCATAAGGGAGCCGCCGCGTAAGCGTATAGCGCGGGCCGCAATGCGTGCAGGTGACGAAGGGATAGAGATAAAAGCGGCTCGTAGGATCGAAGAGGTCGTCGAGACATTCTTCGCAAACGTCCGCATCTGGAATGATGCGGGTCTCGCTCTTGCCGTCAACCGAGTCGAGAATGACAAAGCTCGAAGAGTCGCGCACCACGAGTTCTTCGACCTCGATCGCATCGACGCGCGCGAGCGGCGGCGGATGGCGCGATAGCGCATCGAGGAAAGCGTCGATGCGCTCCCCCTGAACTTCGAGGAGGACGCCAGCCGCATCATTCTTGACGAACCCGCTTAGCCGCATGCGCGTTGCAAGAACATAGATGAAAGGCCGGAAGCCGACGCCCTGCACGGCGCCGCGCACGCGCACCCGCAGACGCTGCGTGGCGGCTTGCACGGCGTCCGCAGGAGCCATCCGCCTTACTCCGCGATCGCCATGCGCGCGGCGCGCGCTTCGATCCAAGCATAGAACGCCTGCATGCCCTCGCCGCTTCGCGCCGAAACGACAAGCGTCTGCAGATCAGGATTAACCGTGAGCGCCGCCGCCATGCAGGCGCCGACATCGAAATCGAGATGCGGCAGAAGATCGGCCTTGTTGAGCAGCATCAGATCGGCGGCGGCGAACATGTCTGGATATTTGAGCGGCTTGTCCTCGCCTTCCGTCACCGACAGCACGACGACCTTATGCGCTTCGCCAAGATCGAAGGCGGACGGACAGACGAGATTTCCGACATTCTCGATGAAGAGCAGCGCATTCTTTTCCGGCGCGAGCGTATCGATCGCATGTCCAACCATATGCGCGTCGAGGTGGCAGCCCTTGCCGGTGTTGATCTGCAGCGCGCGCGCGCCGGTCGCGCGAATGCGCTCCGCGTCGTTCGAGGTCTGCTGGTCGCCCTCGATCACGACGATCTCGCGTCGCGCCTTCAAATCCTCGATCGCGCGCACGAGAAGACTGGTTTTTCCCGAACCGGGACTCGAAACGAAATTCAGCGCGAAATTGCCGTTCGCCACGAGACGATGACGGTTTTCGCGCGCATAGGCGTCGTTCTTCGACAGAATGTCGCGCTCGATCTTGATGATGCGCTCCTGGCTGAGGCCGGGCGCATGAACACCGGCTAATCCTGCGCCGTAATGGATCGAGTCGTCGCCATGGCTCTCCACGCCATGTTGGTGATGATGGTCATGATCGTGATGTTCATGGTCAGGTTGATGATCGTGGTCGTGTCCATGATGATGATGATGGCCATGGCGATGATGACGGCCATGATCGTGGTCATGCCCATGCGCGTCGCGCTTTTGGGCCTTGTCCTTGTCTTCGACGACGCTCATCCCGCAACCGCAGACGGTGCACATCAGGAGACCTCCAGTTCGATGAGGCGAAAATCGTCGCCGCGCGTCATTTGAACGCGATGGCGTCCGCATTCGGGGCAAGCGCCGAAGCGCTCGGCCAACGCGACTTCCTTGCTGCAGTCGAGACACCAGCCGGCGCCCGGAACATCCAGCAAATCCAGGGCGGCGCCCTCGCACATCGAGCCGCGAACCACGGCCTCAAAGCAAAAGCGCAAGGCGTGCGGATCGACATGGCTCAGCGCGCCGACGGCGACGCGCAGGACGGCGACGCGTCGCGCGTCGGCCTTGCGCGCTTCCTCTTCGGCAAGATCGACGAGCGCTTCCATCAGCGACATTTCATGCATGCTGCGCCTCGCGAAGTCTGATATCGCAGGATGCGCAGGGATCGAACAAGGCCGCAAGCGTCGCGACAAACCGCCGGGGCTCGGCGACGTCGAGCTTAGCCGCCGCAAGCGCTTGGGCGAAAGGCCCGGCGGGATGGAAGTTCCACTCCGTCGGCGCGAGAATGTCATAACTCGTCACGACGCCCGATGCGTCGATTTCGACGCGATGGAACAAAAATCCGCGTGGCGAGTCCACCATGGCGAAGCCTTCGCCGCGCCGGCTCGAACGGGCGACAAGGAGATCTTCTTCGCCCGCCAAGGGTTCCCTGCTCGCCAGCACGTCTAATGCGTAAGCGATGTCGCAGAAGCGCGCCTGAAGCCTTGCCGCCAGCAGCCCGATATTGCGACTAAGGCAGGAAAAATGGCGCGCGAAAGCTCCCGTTTCGACGACGCGTCCCGGCAGATGCGGGCGGGCGAGAAAATCAGCGTTTCGCTCACAGAGTGCGCGATGCACGGACTCTATGTCGTCAATCGCCAGAAAGTCGACGCCGCTTAACCAAGGCGCGATCTGCGCATATTGCAAGGCGTCTCGCCATAACTCAGCGAACCAGGCTGTAGGATTCCGACCCGCTTCAAGCGGCGCGCCGACTTCCCATGCCGCCTCCTTCAAAGCAGCGTGGAGAGAATTGTCATTCACTTCGCCAGCCGCGCGGGCGGCCCCCAGCGCCTTGCGCAAGGCCGGCAGATGCGCAAGACGACGGGGATCGCTTTTCTCGCCGGGCCAATCCAGTAGGCTGGCGCGCAAATGTTCGGCGATGCGCTCGGCGTGGAGCATGCGTCTCCAACGCCAATGCAAGCCGTCAGGCGTGGGTCGCGACTGCGCCGCAGCCACCGCCGCTTCGCTTGCGATGCGCTGCGAGCCGGCGCAGAGGGTGAAGACCGAACCGATCAGGCAAGGCGCGTCGCTCGCCGCCTTCCCGTAGAGAATTCGCGTGGCGTCGACTTGTCGTCGCGGCGTGACCTTCGCCTCTTCCACCCTATCCTCGATACGCGTCACCTCGACGCCGATGCTCGACGACATCTCCCGTAACGCGCTCATGACGCGAGATTGGGTGCGTCGCGCTTCGCGCCGAAAGTGAGCGAACGGCGATCCAGCAACGCGGGTCTCCGCGCCGCCGCGGCGCGCGCCTCCGCAAAAGCGGGATCGAATAATTCGTCGAGCGCGGCGACAGCGACGGCGCGCGCCGCGGCGTGATCAGCAAAATCGTCCATCGGAGAAAAGAGCGAGCAGCTGTCGACGCGGCCGAAGCCTTCGAGCCGTCCAACGACAAAGTCCACGCGCCCTGCAGTCAGCGGCCAACAGGCCGTTTCGCCTGGAGCCTTCGGCGGGAGCTCCTCGGCGTCCGCTGCGCAGATCATGAGGTTCATGAACCAGGGCGTGAGAATGACGCCGAGCGCTTGGGCCCCATAGGGCCGAAAGCCGATCGCCTCTATCTCCAGCGCCGGATTGCAGATCGGCAGATCGCGCATCGCTTCATGAACGCGCCGGTAGTGATCGGCGAGCCGCGCGCCGGCGCATGCCGCCGCCGCTTCGCGCGCGGGATCAACCTTCGCGCTCATCGGCGAGCCTCATGAATTTCGCCTGCGGCGCGTCGCAATTCGGACAGCGCCAATCCGCGGGCAATGCGCTGAAGGATACGCCCGGCGGAATCTGCCAGACGTCATCGCCAAGCGCGGGATCATAGACATGCCAGCACACGCCGCATTCCATTTTTGTAGTGGCGCTCACGTCGCGAGGCGCGCTGAAATTCTCGAAGCTCATTGGAAATAGGCCTCGTAGATCTCGCGAAGCCGTTCGCTCGAATCGCGGAAATCCTCGGTCGCCGCCAAGGCGACGACAGGCACGCCGCCGATTTCGAGCGTATCGAGAATGATCTCGTCCATGGCGTTGAAATATTGCACGGACCAGACGTGGCGCGTCGCCGTCGCGTGAATGCGGCACTTGCCGTAGCCGCGCGACAGGAGGCCGACAGGCCCCTCTCCGAGCGACGCCTGCAGGAAGCGCATGTCTTCCGTCGCCATCGGAAACAGCATGAAATTGACCATGTGGGACTTGGCGCCCGGCGCGAAGGCTGCGACGCGCGCGCGAATTTCCGCGAGCAGCGGCATGACGTTCATGGCGCCTTCGGGCGCTTCGCCAAAGGAAACGTCGCGCGCATTGACGATCGACGCGCGCTTAACGATCTCGGGAATGTCGCCGACCTCAAGATAATCGCCGACAAGCCGATCGTCGGCGTCGCTGAAGCGCACGCGCCAAAGGCCGGCCATGGTCGATTCCGCGATTTGCGCCGTGACGCCGTCCGGCAACGCGACGACGCCGCTCACCTCGCCCGCGCCGAGCGCTTGGTCCAGGAGTTCGCGCTCGTCCGCGGTGCGATCGGTAATGTCGAAGAGACGGCCCTGCTCTTCCGCCTGCTGAAGGGCGAGCGCCTCCGCGAGTTCGAGGAGAAGGCTTCCAACGCCGGCGCAACGACGAATGAGGTCTTCCGACTCCTTATGCGCGAGACTGCCGAGACGTAGACTGGCGCCCGCGGCAAAAACGTCGTCGAGGCCAATCGGCGCCACCGGCATCGCCTCATCCGCGCCTTCGGGCGCCGTCCAAAATCCTGCTTTCACGGGTCAGGCTCCCGCGCTGAATGAAATCTCGACCTGCGGCCTTTTCGGTCCGGCGAGCACAGGCGCGCAAGGATCGAGAAAACTCTCGATCTTCGCGATGTAATCGGCCCAGTCCCAGATTTTCGGCATGACGCCGACTGGCTCGCGTCCTCGCATGACGACGAGACTTGGCGACACGTAAGCGTGAAGCCGCGGACGCAGTCTTTCTTCGGCGTCGGGCGCGATCACGGCGCCGCGCAGGCGATCCGAAAAATGCGACAGCAGTTCGGGCAGCACGACCGCGACATCGCCGGTCTCGGGACGATTCGCGCCATCGCCGGAAAGAAATAATAGGGCCTGCGCGCCCTCCTGATGCACGCCATCGAGAAAGGCTTCGAGGCTCAACTCATCCACGAGCGGCAGCTGCGCCCGTTCAATCAGGCGCCGAAGCAAAGGCGACATCGGCAACTCCTCCCAGCTTTCTTTCTGGAGAAATTGCAATGAGGGCGCCAAGGCCGGCGCCCCACCGCATTTATTTATTACACATTGAAATCAATAGATTTCTAAGGATTCTTAATTCATGCGCCGCTATTGGGCTGGAATCTTACTTTCCTTTTTGAGAAGGAAGTTTCCAAGTGAACAAGGTTCAAAAATAGGCGGGCTCGATCAAATATCAGCCCGCCATCGTCGACCCGCCGCCTTCAAGTCGAGTCCGCCCGCCAAGGCGACAATGAAAGGACCCGGTCGTCGGCCGCCCGCTTCCCTTGGCAAAGCTCGACCAGAAAACCCCTTGTGACAGATGGCTCCGCGTCCGCCCCCTCCTATCTTTGATTTCAACTTAAGTCTTCTCCAAGGCAGCCTAGAGCTTGCTCGATCGGAGCCAAATGCGGGTAAATTATGCTGCTTACGCCGTGGCGTCCTTAGCTGTCGGGCTGTCGGCGCTGATGGGATGGTTCGTGCAAGATTGGCTGGTCGAGGGCTTGCCAGTCGTTGCATTTTTGCCAGCGATTGTCGTAGCCGCCGCCCTTGGCGGTTCTGCGCCAGGGCTATTCGCTGTGGCCCTCTCTGCGGCCATAGCTCGGCTGCTGTTTTTAAATTCTCCTTCTCTGCAGGCGTTGGGCCCTCGTGTAGCTGGGTCGTTGCTTTTTTTCGTGCTGGTGTCGCTCGCAATAGTGACGGCTGTCGCCCTACTCAAGATTGCGATTGAACGCGTGGCGGTTGAAGCCCAAAAGGAGCGCTCACTTATTGAGACGGCCCCAAACGGCATAATCGTTGTTGGCAGGGCCGGCAAAATGCTCGCAGCGAATTCGAGCGCGGAGAGGCTTTTTGGGTATCCGCGCGAGGAGCTGCTCGGGCAGTCGGTTGAAATGCTCGTCCCGAAAAGAGCATCAGTGACGCACAAAGGCATGCGGGAGGCGTTTCAACGATCGCCAGAGACTCGCGCCATGGGCGCAGGCCGTGATCTGCGGGCGCGCAGAAAGGACGGAAGCGAATTTCCAGTGGAAATCGGCCTTAACCCTATGGAATGGAACCAAGAGCCGGCCGTGCTGGCGACAATCACAGATATAACTGAGCGGAAGCAGCACGAGGAGAGGCAGAGGATACTTGCAAGGGAGCTCGAGCACCGAGTTGGCAATTTCTTCGCGCTTATTTTAGCTATTATTCGAAGGACCCTGACAACGGACCGGAGCATATCGGAAGCGGAACAAATCCTTACGGGGCGGGTGCAATCCCTGGCAAAGGTTCACGCTGTCGCCTCCGAAGCAATGTTTCAAAAAGTCTCAATGGATAAGTTACTCGAGACGGATATTTCCAGCTTCAAAGATCAGATCGAAACAAAAGGCCCAGATGTTTCGCTGTCCGCAAAAGCCGCTCAAGCATTTGCCCTCGTTGTTAATGAGCTTGTCACCAACGCGGTGAAACATGGCGCGCTCTCGACCCCCAGTGGGCGAGTGCTGATAGACAAGCGAATCGAACTTATCGAAGGAGAGCCGTGCCTAACCTTTGAGTGGAAGGAAAGAGGCGGTCCTCCTGCGACAGCCGCGTCCAGGAAAGGATTTGGCAGCTTCATCATTGAGGAATGGCCGAAGCAATTTGGTGGCAGGACGACCATCACCTACCAACCAAGCGGTCTATCCTACCAGCTCCATCTGCCGCTTGCCTCTGTCACCGACATCGCGGGCGTAGACAGTGCGTAGCTTATACGAGGAGAGAAGCGCACCGCGCGCTTCTAGAGCACCGCTATGTAAGCGTCCTCTGCAGCTTGTGCAGGCTTGCTGATCCGACCCACGCAAGGCGCATGCAGTTGGCGCGCCATGGCGCCGACGTTATCTATACGAACTTGGGCTGCTCCGACGTAAGCAGGCCAATTTGAGCCATGGCGACCATGCACGAGCGCTCCATTGTCGTGTTCGGCGGAACCGGGTTTCTCGGTCGCCGCGTCGTTTGGCGCCTCCGCAAGGCTGGGTTTTCTGTTCGGGTTGCCTCGAGGCATCCGGATCGGGCGCATAGGCTATTTGGTTTTGATGATCCGCAACTTCGCTCGGTCGAGGCCAACATTCACGACGAGCAGTCAATCGCTGATGCGCTTGCTGGCGCTTATGGCGTTGTGAATGCGGTAAGCCTATACGTCGAGCATGGCCGCGAGACTTTTCATTCCGTCCACGTTGAAGCTGCTCGGCGATTAGCAAATCAAGCGCGTCGAGCCCAAGTTGAGCAGTTCGCGCACGTCTCGGGAATCGGCTCCGACGCCGGCTCATCATCGCTTTACATCCGCAAGCGTGGCGAAGGCGAATTGGCGGTTCGCGCCGCCTTCGCAGATACAATTCTCATTCGTCCTGCGGTGATGTTCGGACCTGACGATTCATTTCTCACCTCCATCCTCAAACTCCTCAGGCGGCTTCCAATCTATCCGATGTTTGGGCGCGGCCGCACGAGACTGCAGCCCGCATATGTGGAGGATGTGGCGGAAGCAATCGCCAGGGCGCTGGATCGGAAGGACGTGCATGCGACCACTTTCGAGTTTGGCGGACCTCGCGTCTATTCTTATGAAGAATTGCTCAGGGTCATTGCCCACGAAGCCAACCTTAAGCCTATGTTAGTTCCTATTCCCTTTGCCGTTTGGCGCACGCTGGCGTGGTTCGCGGAAATGCTCCCGAGCCCGCCCATCACTCGCAATCAAGTAGAGCTGATGCAGGTCGACAATGTGTGGTCCCCAGGTATGCCAGGATTTGAAGATCTCGGCATTTCGCCGCACTCGGTCGAGGAAATACTCCAGGAGATATTACGGGATCAGTGATCAAGGAGATTCTTCGGCAGATACGCCTCGAAAACGGTCGTCTGTCTTGCGAGGGCAAAACCGCACGAAGCCGCCGAGGCGGATGGCTAATTGGCCCCTGAAGGAGCGAATGCTAGCCTGGGATATGCAAACGGGCTACTCGGCGAATATAACGATGCGCATTATCAGCTATGGAATGCTCGGAGTGTCTGATGACGGTAGTTGTGAAAGACAGCAATGGCGTAGAACTCAAGGACGGCGATTCCGTGACCTTGATAAAGGACTTGAAAGTTAAGGGCTCGTCCGTCGTCCTGAAACGCGGCGCCCTGATCAAAAATATCCGGCTCACTGATGATCCGGCCGAGATCGATTGCCGCGCTGAGAAAGTAAAAGGGCTCGTGCTGCGGACGGAGTTCGTCAAGAAAGCCTAGCCGCCATCGAATGGCGCGCAGGACGAGCGAACCCCATCGACATCCTCGACCTGCGCACCAGGCGATTTAGCAAGTCCGGTTCGTCAAGAAACTTTGGCCCCGGCAGTTGAACGACGCTCCAACTCGTCTTTCTTGGCGTGCGGGCTATGCCGCGCGCCCTCCGTGATTAGGGGCGTATCCGAAATCACTTCAGTCCTGTCGACGCGTTTCCTCGCCGTGGCCAGCAATATATCGCTCCGCTGGGACATTTGGGTTTGGATTTCCTGCCGTGCTCGATTGGCTGACACCTGAAGGCCCTCACGCCATCGGAGGTTCTGCGCCAGGCTTTCCCGCTGTTCAGATTGATCACGTAACGTTCGAAGTCGCCCATCTCCGCGAATATGAAGGTGAGCACGTCGCCAGATATTTTCGATCTGAATTCGTAGGCGCGCCCGCCTTTCTCCAGCCTCACGGACGGCTCGATAGGAGTGACAGCAACGCCTAAAGAGAAAAGATCGAAAGGCTCGTCCGCTTTACAATCCCAATAAACAAAACGCTCCGCCGCCGCGCAAGGCGACGCGGCCAGCGTAACGAGAGCGACGAGATTGAACAGAAGCGGTTTTGGCATCGAGCGGCGAAGCAGCGGTTTTAGCGAGCATGCACATCCTGGGGCGGGCCGCCGCAAGTCTGCGCCCTATAGGAGGTGTACCAAGAACCGGATATCTCGCCGGTGTCCGGCTCCCGATAGGTGAATTCGACCGAACTTGGGCACCCCGGTTGATGGCTGGCTGCAATAGTGGTCCAGTACCATAGGCCTCCATGGCCGTCACAATTCCCCCAAGTGGTCGAAGATTGTCCCACACGCAAGCATGTGTCACTCACGCTGCGCGGCGCAGCAGCTGACTGCCGATGCAGTCGTGCGCGGGCGCCGGCTTGGTCATCGGAGTTCGTCCTTGCTTGCTGTCGCATGGCCGCAGCTCTCTTTTGCATTCGGTCGACGTCGTAGATGTCGTTATCTGAAGTTCCTTCATATAATTTCGCTGCCTCATTATAGCAGTTAGCGGCGGCGATGTGGTTCGAACTCATTGCAAGGTCATTACACTCGCCTTCTTTTTGATGCGCCCGATCCCACGCTTCAATTACTTCTGGCGGAGGGCTTGGCATGGGCATCGGCGTTAGCGCCAAACTTGAGTCGTCAGACTCGAGCGGCGATGATGCCCCTTCCTGGCGATCGATGTCAGCCAACCCGCTCTTGCCTTGCTGTGTGTCGGTGTCTCTGTTGGTTCGGGGACAGGGAATGATTTTATATGGTTTCGCGCCATTGGCGAGATCGCTATGAGAGATTGTCTGCGAACCGCATTCATTGCTGAAGGTCGCAACGTCTCTCGCGTGATCGATCACGGTATGGACGCGCGTGCCGTCGATGATCTGATCTCCTTCTTCCGCATAAGCGGATGACGCCCACTACGCGAAGGCAAACGCAATCGACACGATTGAAAGCGCCAGGCTTCGCTTATTTGAGAACACGGAATTTCTCCTCGGGGAGAGCTTCAGATAATTTAGCAGGCGCTGCGTCCAGGTGACGAGATGGGACAGGGGCGGCTTCGGCGCGTTCCGTTTTCTCAATTCCCGGTCGGGCCGGGACAGTATTCTCGCAGGACGGCCCAATGCCTCCTGAAATGCGCCTGATTGGGGATCTTGAGGACGTGATCGCCATTCACCCCGAACAGTGTCTGGTTCGGGCGGGCATTCAACGCAGTCCGTTTTTCGGTATAATAACTCTCATATTTCTTACGGCACTTCGTCGCATCGAGGGCATGACCATCAGGCGTTCTCCCTCGGTAAAGGCGAATGCAGATAAGATCGTCCTCCCCATCGATGACGATGCCGGGTACTGGTTCCCCCTCCCCGTATACGGGCACCTTCCGAAACTCCAAGGTTCTCGCCTTGCCGAAGTCGAAGATCGCGTCCTTTCCCCCGCCGTGCCCGGGATGCTCAGGATCCGATTCTGTGTAGTGGTGCACTATGTAACGGCAGTCATCTATCCTCTTGAACGAACTCTCCGAGAAGCAGCCGCTCTTGCCGTTCCTGCATTCCACCGGCTCGCTTTTGAAATATGTCCCGGAGGGTGGCGTAGGCTCGTAATCCCCTTGGTTCCGGAGCAGCGCATACGCCGCTTCGATCGCGGACTCAGCGAATACCGGCGTGCTTTGAGCAAGAAGAGCAAGAAGGGCGACCGCCAATAGCCTCTCCATGTCGATATCCCCTAGGTGAGGCCGAATCCTCGCATCCGAAGAAGTAAATTCGTGACAATCGTAACCTTGATGCGGCCAGACGAACGAGCTCACCGCGGGAAGGCGCGTCATATCTTCTTCTTGATCCTTGCGATAGCCGCGATTGCATCGCTGGCGCCCGGCGTGATTTCGAGTGACTTGCGGTAATCTGCAAGGGCGTTACGTAGCTTGTTTTCGGCTTCGTAGGCCGCTCCGCGATTGTAGTAGGCGTCGAAATTCTGGGGATTGAGCCGGATCGCTTCACTATAGTCCGCGATTGCGCGGTCGCGCTCGCCTCTCGATTGATAGACGAGGCCGCGATTGTAATGGGCCTCTGACTCCATCGGGTTGAGCCGGATCGCTTCGTTGAGGTCTTTGATCGCGCGGTCGAATTGGTTCTTGTCAGCGTAGGCCTTGCCACGGGCGTTATAGAGTTCGGCTCGTGCGGTTGCCGTGAATGGTCGCGCGAGCAGTTCCGTGCATCCGGCAATCACACGGTTCGGGTCGGCTCCAGTGCAATTCGTCAACGCCTGATCGTTGGCGCGGGTGGCCGAAGTGACGCCCGCGAGCAGGACGAGCGAAACAGCGGCTGACTTCCACATTGCCATACCCCCTTCGTCAAAGCGTGCATGTTAGTTCCTCGACCGCCGTCCACGCTTGGTCAGCGCACAATACGGCGGCGATCATTCTTAAGACTTCCTCGGACTCATGGTCGGCGTGACAGATCCGAATTGTCCTCGGACGTGGTTCATCGACATACAAAGCTGTACACTATGCCTGCCGGCGCCGTCGTTCCGAGCGTAAAGTTCTCAAATTTGGCTTTGGGCTTATCAATCTTATAGGTTGGTTTCCCCGCAGCCATTGCCGACCCAAAGTAGACTTCGGTATAGAGGAGTCTTATCTTCTTATTTTTGCAATCGAACTCGCTCCGGCTTGCGTGAGACGAAAGCTTGGCGCCCTCCGACTTGATATCGCTTAAGTGCCACACTTGGACAAGATCGCCCTTTTTAGCGATCGTTCCCGGATCTACGTAAACGTCCACCGTTCCGGATTGTGCGTTAATCCTGTGCAGATGCGTCCAACTGTGTTCCGCCCTGGCATGTCCGCTAACAACTGAAAATGATGCAATGAGTGTGATAGCGGTCGCGATTTCCCGCACGGTCGAACGCTGGCGATTTTTGCTGGAAGCTCTCATCTTGCAGTAGCCTTCTCGAGATAGGTTACAGCGTCTCCGACAGTGCGAATGCGCTTTCCGGCGGCGTCAGGAATTTCGAAATTTACGGAAACTTAAAAGAAGAACGCCCGCATCACCCCATGGGGTGAAATTCACTTCGGCACGCACCTTTTTTCCGAATTGGACCTGTTTGCACGACCCTTTTGCGGCCCCAACGAGGGGGCGTTGATCAGGAACCCGGCTGCGGTTAGGCTTTCGCCAGCGGGAGCCGTTGCGCCCGCGAAGCATTGGGATTGATCTCCTTTTCTCCGGCGAGCCAGAAAGTGAAACCTTCCGGTAATTGTCACCAAATCCACGACGCGGGCCTTCGCGCCGGAGCGGCAGCCGCCGATCTTGGATTCTCTTTCGAAATCGGCCGGCGAGGATGGCGTTAATCCTGTTCGCGTTCCTGGACGGCTCCCAAAACGGGTCGGCCTTAGCGCGAGCCGACGCCGATGCTCGGGAATATGCCACGGAAGGCTATCCAGCAGGCGCCGACCACCCGCAGCGGCTCTTCGCCACGCGCCGCGGTGATGTCCCGCCGATCGAGGGCTGGCCCCGATGACCGACTATGAATCCCTCGTCGACCAGATTTACGAAGCCGCCGCCAACCCCGATCTCTGGCCGCAGGCGCTACGCGATCTCGGCGGCGCGGTGGATGCGGCGGGCGGCATTATCACAACCCGCCGCGCCGACGCCTGGACCGGCTGGCGCTGTTCTGGCGCGCTGGAGCCGGGAGCCGATGCATATTGGCGAAAGGGCAGCCAAGCTAATGTTCGCCTCTTAGCCTTCACCCCAGCAGGTTCCGGCTTTGTCACAGAACAAGACGTGTTGACGGATGAAGAATATCTCGCCGATCCCATTATGACGGATTATTGCACGCCGGCCGGTCTCCACCATGCCGCAGCGACCGTCATTCATGTGCCGAACGGCGACCTCGTCGGCGTGCAAGTGAGCCGTCGCATCGGAGAGCCGCAGTTCGACCGTGAGGACATCGCCCGTCTCGACGCCTTCCGGCCGCATCTCGCGCGCGCCGGATTCTTGGCGGCGCGCTGGCGACTGCAACGGCTGCGCGCCGCGACGGAAGCACTCGCCATGATTGGGCTTCCCGCCGCAATCCTCGACGCGCGCGGCAAGGCGCTAGCGGCAAATGCGCTGATCGACGCGCTGAACGCGCATATTGTCTGGCTGCCAAAAGACCGCATCGCCCTTGTCGATCCCGCCGCCGACGCCCTGTTGCGCCGCGCCGTCGCGGAGATTGCCGACCCGGCCGCGACATCGGTGCGTTCTTTTCCCTCGAAAGGAGCGGCCGCCAATCCCGCGATCGTTCACCTCATCCCCGCCACGGGTGAAGCGCGCGATCTGTTCGGCGGCGGTTTCGGCCTGCTGATCGTGACGGCGGTGACCGCTTCCGCAGCTCCCGACGCCGCGCTCATTCAAGGCCTCTTCGACTTGACGCCGGCCGAGGCGCGCGTCGCGCGCGCTTTCGCGCAGCGGAAAACAATCGACGGAATTGCCGCGGAGTTTGGGGTCTCTCGCGAGACGATCCGCACTCAAGTGAAATCCGTGCTGGCGAAGACGGGATGCGCAAGGCAGTCGGATTTGGCGGCTATCTTGGTAAGAACAACCCTAATAGGTTGAGCAGCGAAGTTCCTTTCACCCTTTAGGGTGATGCAGGCGTTTCTCTGCAGGCATATGTTAATTCGCATCGTTTCCCCGCTCGATGCCGAAGACCCTTCTATTCTATCTTGCCGCAGTTTTTGCGTTGGCGTCGCCGTCGCGCCGCGTCAGACTTTGAGCATGGCGGCAGCGGACTTGAAATGAGACCGAAAATGACTGGCGAACGCATCGACTTCATTTTCATCTAGGCGGGCGACTTCAGTCGCCTAGGGCTGCAGGATGGCCTGCAGGTCAAGGAAATAGTGGCGAGCCGAGCCATGACCATCAACGACGCCACACAAGAAACTACGCTATCCACTTCATCTTCCTCGGCTACGCAAGTGACGCCGATCTGGATCGCGGTTTTGGGAGTTGTCGCGGGTCTCGGCGCGATCCCAGCGTCAATTGTCACGGCGAAAACTCTCGAGAAACCTCAGGCGACGCCAACATCCGCGGTGTCATTTGCGGGCGCATGGACGACTAAGCGTTCGCACTGCGCTGATCGAGAGGACGTCAATCGGCTCGAAATCGACCGCCAGAAACTGCTCTTTTGGGAGTCGACATGCCGCATTGCCTCATCGCGCGCGGCGCTCGCCGAGCAGACCATCGAAACGAAATGCACGGGCGAAGGCGAAAAGTGGCAGGAAACTTTCACGCTTCGAATGGACGGCGACAAGATGATCCTGAGGTCGAGCCGCGACGAGTTTCGCAGCAGCACAACCTACGTCCACTGCCGGTAGACGCACGGCCGAATCCGAACCGGAAAGACGCGTTGCAAATGAAATACATTGGATGGGACGCGCGCATGCTGCGAATCATAGCATTCTGGCTTTGGCTGTTCATTGGCGCAACAGCGGCACTGGCGGGTGCGGCGGAGGATTGCAGCGAGAAGAGTGGCTCGATCGCCATCGAGGGCTGCACCGACCTCATCCGTCGCAATCCAGGGAACGCCGACGCGTACTACAACCGCGGCATTGAGCACCTCATCAAGGGCGATCAGGACCGCGCCCTCGCCGACTACGATAAGGCGATCGCGCTCAATCCGAAGTTTGCCGTCGCCTACAACGGCCGCGGCAACGCCTATCACGACAAGGGGAACCTCGACCGCGCCATCGCTGACTACGATAAGGCGATCGCGCTTAATCCGAAGCTTGCCGTCGCCTACAACGGCCGCGGCAACGCCTACTACGACAAGGGGAGCTTCGACCGCGCTATCGCCGATTACGACAAGGCGATGGCGCTCGATCCGAAATCTGCCCACGCCTACAACGGCCGCGGAAACGCCTACCAAGGCAAGGGGAACTTCGACCGCGCCATCGCCGACTACGACACGGCGATCGCGCTCGATCCAAAATATGCTCAGTGCTACAACGGCCGCGGCAGCGCCTATCACGACAAGGGGAACCTCGACCGCGCCATCGCCGACTACGACACGGCGATTGCGGTCAATCCGAAGTTTGCTTTCGCTTACAACGGCCGCGGCAATGTCTACCACGACAAGGGGAACTTCGACCGCGCCATCGCCGACTACGATAAGGCGATCGCGCTCGATCCAACGTTCGTCTTTCCCTACAACGGCCGCGGCAACACCTACCGCGCCAAGGGGAACTTCGACCGCGCCATCGTCGATTACGACAAGGCGATCGCGCTCGATCCGAAATCCGCCCACGCCTACAACGGCCGCGGCAACGCCTACCGTCGCAAGGGCGACCTCGACCGCGCCATCGCCGACTATGGCAAAGCGATCGCGCTTGATCCCAAGAATTCGGCTTATGCACGCTCGTCTGGAATAGCCAAATACGACCATGCTGATTTCAAGGCCGCGGCCACTGATCTGTTGCGTGCGGTCGAATTGAGCGACGACCTTTACGCCATGCTGTTCCGTTATCTGGCCAGAGCGCGAGTCGGCGAGACCCCAGCAGCCGAGCTCGAGGCGAACGCCAGCCGACTAAAGACTAAAGAATGGCCTTATGCGGTCGCTGAGATTTATCTTGGCAAGCGCTCGCCGGCCGCCGCTCTCGATGCCGCCGACAAGCCGAATAATCGCTGCGAGGCCCAGTTTTACATCGGGCAATGGCAGGTTCTGAAAGGCGCCAAGGCTGAAGCCGAGGCCGCGCTAAAGGCGGCCGTCGACACCTGCCCGAAGGACTTTATCGAATACATGTCAGCAGTCGCGGAACTGAAGCGATTGAAGCCATAACTTGTGCGCCGACACATCAAATCGTGGAGACGTCGTCCACGTTGCAGAAATGGAGCCATTATCGCGCCTATCCGACTCTCTGGAATTTTATAAGGATGCATCATCGCAACCTGTTGGCTAGGACGAGAATGGCGGCATCTCAATTTTTCTTTCGGGGTCCAGTTCGGTTTGCCTCAATCGCAGAGAATTGACGACGACGCTGACTGATGACAGCGCCATCGCCGCGGCGGCGATCGTCGGGGATAAGAGTAGCCCGAAGATCGGATAGAGCGCGCCAGCCGCGATGGGCACGCCCGCGGCGTTATAAATGAATGCAAAGAAAAGATTCTCGCGGATGTTGCGCATCGTTGTCTTGGAGAGGCGTCGGCCACGCACGATGCCTCCAAGATCGCCCTTCAGCAAAGTCACCCCCGCGCTTTCGATCGCGACATCGGTTCCGGTTCCCATGGCGATGCCGACATCGGCGGCGGCCAAGGCAGGGGCGTCATTCACGCCGTCTCCCGCCATGGCGACGATTCGACCCGCCTCACGCAAGCGGGTCACGACTTTGCTCTTGTCCTCGGGGAGGATCTCAGCTTCGATCTCGCCGATCCCCAAGCGTTTGGCGACGGCGCGCGCCGTTGTCCAGTTATCGCCGGTGAGCATCACCACGGCGACGCCGTCGTCGCGCAGCGATTGCAGCGCGGCTTCGGTCGTCGCTTTGATGGGGTCGGCGATGCCGATGACGCCGGAAAGTTTTCCGTCTATGGCGACAAAGATAGCTGTCGCGCCGTCTTCCCGCAGGCGTTCGGCCTCGCTATCGAGCGGCGCCGCATCGACGCCGAGCTCCACGAGATATCGACGATTGCCGATCGCGACCGCATTGCCGTCGACCCGGCCGATGACGCCCTTGCCCACGGGGGAATCGAAATCCGTCGCGCCCTCGAGCGTGAGCCCGCGCTCGGCTGCCGCCTGAACGATCGCCAGCGCCAGCGGATGCTCGCTGGCGCGTTCAAGACTCGCCGCCGTCGCCAATAGATCGTTCTCTGCGACGCCCGCAACGACGCGGATGGCCGTGACGCGCGGCTTGCCTTCGGTGAGCGTCCCGGTCTTGTCCACAACGAGCGTGTCTATTTTTTCCAAGCGCTCCAGCGCCTCAGCGCTTTTTATCAGCACGCCCGACTGCGCGCCGCGTCCGACGCCGACCATGATCGACATCGGCGTCGCCAGACCGAGCGCGCAAGGGCAGGCGATGATGAGAACGGAGACCGCCGCAACAAGGCCATAAGTCATGCGTGGTTCCGGTCCCCAGATCGCCCAGGCCAGAAATGCGAGAACGGCGATGAGAATGACGACGGGCACGAACCATCCCGCCACCTGGTCGGCGAGGCGTTGTATTGGCGCGCGGCTTCTCTGCGCCGATGCGACCATCTCGACAATCCTTGAGAGCACGGTGTCGTGGCCAACCTTCTGCGCGCGCATCACAAAGCCGCCAGTCTGATTGAGCGTGCCGCCAATCACGTTGTCGCCTGCAGTCTTGGTCACCGGCATGGATTCGCCGGTGACCATGGACTCGTCGAGTGAACTGCGGCCCTCGACGAGTTCGCCGTCCACCGGAACCTTTTCTCCTGGACGGACGCGCAGGCGCTCGCCGACCTTCACAAGATCCAGCGCCACTTCTTCGTCGGATCCGTCGGCGTTAATTCGAGTCGCCATTTTTGGCGCGAGATCGAGAAGCGCGCGTATGGCGCCGCCGGTCTGTTCCCGCGCGCGCAGTTCAAGAACTTGTCCAAGCAGAACGAGGACGGTGATCACCGCCGCCGCCTCGAAATAGATCGGGACAGAGCCGTCGACGTTGCGAAATGCAGGTGGAAAAAGAGACGGCGCGATTGTTGCGGCGACGCTGTAAATCCAAGCGACGCCAGTCCCCATGGCGATGAGGGTGAACATATTCAAATTGCGTGTCACGAGCGACTGCGCGCCGCGAACAAAAAACGGCCAGCCGGCCCAGAGTACGACCGGGGTCGCCAAAATGAGCTGAAGCCAGTTCGACGCCTGCGGCGCTAGCAAGTGATGCAGATTGAATAAATGGCCGCCCATCTCCAAGACGAGCACCGGCGCCGCCAACGCCAGCCCGATCCAGAACCGCCTGGTCATGTCGATGAGTTCGGCGTTCGGTTCGGCTTCATTTGAAGCGACCAACGGCTCGAGCGTCATGCCGCAGATCGGACAATTGCCGGGACCGATCTGGCGAATCTGCGGATGCATCGGGCATGTGTAGATGACGTTTGACGCGTGCGTATCGCCTTGAGACGAATGTTCGGTCGCGCCGCCGGCGCGGGCGGATCTCGATTCCTCATGGGAGGCGTGATCATGCCGATGCTCGTGGGCCACGCGAGTCATCCTTCCTTTGCGCCGTCAGAACGGCATCCTAATTGATCTAGGCGACCCTTGCGCAAACGTCGATCATGGTCGCTCGCTAGGTCGCCGCGCGCGTAAGCATGCGACGCTCGAAGACCAATCCGGATCGCTCGGGCGGGGTCGGCGTCCAGTCGCATTAGCATTGACGGATGCGCTGGCTTGGCCGCATGGCGCGCCCGCGGATTTGATTTCTCCGCGCCTCAAGATTGCAGCGACGACGATCGAAGCCCAAGGCCGAAACTTGACTGTCGGTCTTGCTTCTTCGTCACAAATCTTGACCAGCGAGGCGGGCGAACTAGCTGCCTGCGTGGCGGCGAGGCGACGGCCTTTAAGAGGAAACGATCCATCATGCACATGATCCCGAAGGAAATGCAGGCCTGCATCGACGCCTGCCTGAACTGCTATCAGATGTGCTTCGGCATGGCGATGACCCATTGCCTTGAGAAAGGCGGCGAGCATGTGAAGCCCAAACATTTCCGGGCGATGATCGCCTGCGCCGATATGTGCCGCAACAGCACGCAAATGATGCTGATGAATTCGCCGCTGGCGAAACAGATGTGCGCGCTCTGCGCCGAGGCTTGCGAAACCTGCGCCAAGGAGTGCGATCCGATTCCGGACATGAAGGAATGCGCCGACGAATGCCGTCGCTGCGCCGAGGAATGCCGCAGGATGTCCGGACGCAAGATGGCCGCATAAATTTACCGCGCGGAACGGCTTTCAATCCAGCTTGGCGGCTATTTGCCGCCAAGCGCCAAAATGTAGCTTGCCAGCGAGTCGATCTCTTCGCGGGCGAGAATGATATTGGGCATGTTCTTGTGCGAAGAGCGCAGGAAAACTTTGAGCGACAGTTCGGTCGTCGAAGGCATCTTCGCCACATCGACAAAGCGCGGCGCCTTGGGATCCGGGCTCTTGGCCTCTGCGTCGGATCCAACGGCATGGCATGAGGCGCATTCGGCTTTGGCGATTTGCGCGCCGGTCGTCGGATCCGCGCTCGCGGCCATCGCCGGCGCCGCAATGAAGACCAAGCCTAAAGACAGCGCTATCCTCATTGCCTTACTCCTCGCCGTTGAGATCCTCGGGACGCGGTTGCAACATGATATTATAGCCGGCGTCGACAAGATGGACTTCGCCCGTCACGCCGCCCGAAAGCTCCGACAGCAAATAAAGCGCCGAGCCGCCGATTTCATCAAGCGTGATCATCCGACGCAAGGGACAATGCTTTTTTTGAAACGCGCCCATCGCCCGCGCGCCCGTGATGCCGGCGCCCGCCATGGTGCGCACCGGGCCGGGCGACAGCGCATTGACGCGAATGCCGCGATCGCCGAAATCGGCGGCAAGATAGCGCACCGATGAATCGAGCGCCGCCTTCGCGACGCCCATGACGTTGTAATTCGGCATGACATGCGTGCCGCCGCCGAAGCTGACCGTCAGCAGCGATCCGCCGTTCTTCATCAGCCTGGCGGCGCGACGCGCGGCTTCGGTGAAGGAAAAACAGGAAATGACAAGCGTGCGAATGAAATTCTCGCGCGAGGTGTCGGCGTAGAGTCCCTTCAATTCGCTCTTGTCGGAATAGGCGATGGAGTGGACGAGAAAATCCATATCGCCCCAGTCGTGTTCGAGACGCGCGAACACTTGATCCACCGTTGAAATATCCTCGGCGTCGCATGGCAGCACAAGGTTCGACCCGAGCTCCTGCGCGAGCGGCTTGACGCGCTTGCCGAGCGCCTCGCCCTGATAGGTGAATGCGAGCGTCGCGCCATGGCGCGCGAGAACGCGCGCGATGCCATAGGCGATGGAATGATCATTGGCGACCCCCATGATGAGACCGCGCTTACCCTGCAGGAGACCGGTTGAAACTGTCATATGGCGATTGTCATCGTAGGAGAGATGGAAAGGTTGGGCCTAAGCCCTATCGAAGACGCAGACAGCAAAGAAGAACGACGCTGTGGGCCGTGTCGGCGATACCTCTGTTCACGAGCGCCGCTGGCGTCGTTCGCAACTGGAAGAATCGCCTTCTCCTAAACGCCGGCTGCATGTCTCGACGTCCATGGCCGGAACAAGCCCGGCCATGACCTATCGCGAGGAATCGGCGTCACGCGTCTGGATGCTTGAACACCAATGTCGCATTGGTGCCGCCGAAGCCGAACGAGTTGGACAGCACCGCGCCAAGCTTCACATTGTCGCGGCGCGCCCGCATGATGGGCATATCGGCGAAATCCGGATCGAGCTCTTCGATATTGGCGCTTTCGCAGATGAAGCCGTTCTGCATCATCAACAAGGAATAGATCGCCTCCTGCACGCCCGTCGCGCCGAGCGAATGGCCGGTCAGGGATTTGGTCGCGGCGATCGGCGGGCATTTGTCGCCGACGCCGAACACTTCGCGCAGCGCCTCGATTTCCTTGGCGTCGCCAACCGGGGTCGCCGTGGCGTGGGGGTTGATGTAGTCGATCGGGCACTTCACCGTCGCGAGCGCCTGCTGCATGCAGCGCACCGCGCCCTCGCCCGAGGGCGCCACCATGTCATGGCCGTCGGAGGTCGCCCCATAGCCGGCGACTTCGGCGTAGATCTTCGCGCCGCGCGCCTTGGCGTGTTCGAGTTCTTCGAGCACCAGCACGCCGGCGCCGCCGGCGATGACGAATCCGTCGCGATTCTTGTCATAGGCGCGCGAGGCCGTCGCCGGACGATCATTATAGGAGGAGGACATGGCGCCCATCGCGTCGAAGAGGACCGACAGCTCCCATTCCAGCTCCTCGCAGCCGCCCGCGAACATCATGTCCTGCTTGCCATATTGAATCAGTTCGTAGGCGTTGCCGATGCAGTGATTGGACGTGGCGCAGGCCGACGAGATCGAATAGTTGACTCCCTTGATCTTGAACCAGACGGCCAGGGTCGCCGAAGCGGTCGACGACATGCATTTGGGCACGGCGAAGGGACCGACGCGCTTGGGTCCCTTGGTGCGGGTGATATCGGCGGATTCGACAAGCGTGTGGGTCGACGGGCCGCCGGACCCCATGATGATTCCGGTGCGCGCGTTGGAGATTTCCGCTTCGGTCAGGCCGGCGTCGGCGATCGCCTGATCCATGGCGACATGGTTCCACGCCGTGCCTGTCGCATGGAAGCGCATGGCGCGGCGGTCGACGATCGTCGAGGGGTCGAGCGACGGCATGCCGTACACCTGCGAACGGAAGCCGAGTTCGGCGTATTTCTCCGCGCGTGCGATGCCAGACTTCGCCTCGCGCAGCGAAGCGATCACTTCCTGGGTAGTGTTGCCGATCGACGACACAATCCCCATGCCGGTGACGACGACTCGTCTCATTGGTCCAACTCCTTGGCGGCGCGCTCCCGCGCCTTTGGTGCGCTTCAGGGGGCGGCCGGCGCCTCGGCCTTGGCGAGCCCAACCTTCAGATCCTTCGCCTCATAGATGCGCTCGCCGTCCGCCGCGACCCAGCCGTC
Source organism: Methylocystis suflitae (assembly GCF_024448135.1). Classification (GTDB taxonomy): domain Bacteria; phylum Pseudomonadota; class Alphaproteobacteria; order Rhizobiales; family Beijerinckiaceae; genus Methylocystis; species Methylocystis suflitae. Next base: position 10,865 of record NZ_JAMRYX010000041.1, on the reverse strand, counting down.
GGCGATGCCGAGCACAAGCTTGCCCTTGAAGACGCGCTTGAAGTCGATGCCGTAGGTCACCTTTTTGACGGTCGGGCGAACTTGCCCGCTGAATTTCACCTCGCCGACGCCCAGCGCCATGCCGCGTCCCGGATTGTCGAGCCAGGCGAGATAGAAGCCGACCATCTGCCACAGCGCATCGAGGCCAAGGCAGCCTGGCATCACGGGATTGCCCTTGAAATGGCAGTCGAAGAACCAAAGGCTCGGCTTAATGTCGAGTTCGGCGCGCATATAGCCTTTGCCGTGCTCGCCGCCGTCTTCGAAGATCTCGGTGATCCGGTCGAACATCAACATTGGCGGCAGCGGCAGCTGGGCATTGCCCGGGCCGAACAGCTTCTCCTCGCCGCATGCCAGTAAATCCTCGTAGCCGAATGAGGAGCGCCTCTCGCCCATCGTCCTTTATTCCTCGCGTTAGAGCCTTTCGGCCCGTTCTCCCAAGCGCCCCTTAAAGGCGCGTCTTAATCTTTATGAGCGCCGGCCGCGGCGCCGCTCTTAGCAGCTCTTGGCCGCTCCCGGGCGAAGCGATCCGTAACATAGCCTCGCCCGGGCCGGAAGCGCCCTCGCAAGCGGGCTCGCAACAGCCGGGCGGCGTTGAATTTCCCGCCGTTCCCCCTATGATGCCAAGGAGAAAACCGCGAGAGTAGAAAACCGCGAGCCGCTGCAATGGACGCCGAGCCAAATTCGACTGTTCCGCCAGACTGTGCGCCGCGCAAGCGCGTCGCAGAGTTGCTGGCCGACGCCGGGCTGCGGCCGACCCGACAGCGGCTGTCGCTCGGCGAGTTGCTGTTTGGACAGAGCGGCGATCGTCACGTGACGGCGGAGCGGCTCTATGAAGAGGCGCTCGCCGCCAATCTCTCCGTATCCCTCGCGACCGTGTATAATGCGCTCCACCAGTTCACCCAGGCAGGCTTGCTGCGGGAGATCGCCGTCGACGGCGCCCGGGTGTATTTCGACACCAATACCGCCGACCACCATCATTTTCTTCTCGAAGACGACGGAGAGCTTTACGACATCGCTGGCGCGAATGTCTCGGTCTCCGATCTTCCTCAGCCGCCCGACGGGTTGCGCGTCGCACGCGTAGATGTCGTCGTGCGTCTTCGCCGCGCCTAAGCCCGCCCTATATTCTGCCAGACGACAAGTTTCGAAGCGGCTCGGCGGCGCCGCTGGGCCGCCGAGACCTCTTCAAAACCGAGGCGGGGCGGGAGCAATGTCGCAACGGGCGACCGAAAAGGAATCCGAGATCACCTACGCGCAGTTCAAGGCGCTCGCCAATTCCATACCAAATCTTGCCTGGATGGCGCGACCGGACGGCTGGGTGTTTTGGTACAATGACCGGTGGTACGAATATACCGGCACGACTCCCGAGGACATGGCGGGCTGGGGCTGGCAATCGGTGCATCATCCGGACGTTCTGCCCAAGATGCTGGAACGCTGGACCCATGCGATCCAGCACGGCGAATTTTTCCAAATGATCTTTCCGCTCAGAGGCGCCGACGGGCTCTACCGGCCATTTCTGACGCGCATCGAACCGCTGCGCGAAAACGGCGCCGTGGTCGGCTGGTTCGGCACGAACACCGACGTCACCGAACAGGAACGCGACCGCGAACGCCTGCAGCTTCTGATCCACGAGCTCAACCATCGCGTCAAGAATACGCTTGCGACGGTTCATTCGATCGCTTTGCATTCGTTGCGCGAGTTGAAGCAGAATTCGGTGGAGCTCTTTGAGAATCGTCTGCTGGCGCTCGCCGCCGTGCATGACGTGCTGACCCGCGAAAACTGGACGAAGGCGCAGGTCGGCGAACTCGTACGTACCGCGATCGCCCCGGCGGGCCAGGAGAATTTCGACGTTTCAGGACCGCCTGTCGACGTCTGCCCGCGCATCGCTGCGCCCCTGGCGATGACGCTGCACGAATTGTGCACGAACGCCGTCAAACACGGATCGCTCTCGGCGCCGAACGGACGAGTCGCCGTCGAGTGGAGCATTGACGCCAAAGGACGCGCGCGTAAGCTCCATCTGGTCTGGCGCGAATATGGCGGACCGCCGATCTCGCCCCCGGCGGTCAAAGGATTTGGCATGCGCCTGATCGAGAAGACGCTGTCGTCCGACGCGGGCGCGCGGATCGTGGTCGAATTCCCCGCCGAAGGATTTCGCTGCGAGATGGATATTCCTCTTGGCGTGGAAGTGCTCAAATGAACGCGCCTCGCGTGCTGATCGTCGAAGACGAGGCCGTGATCGCCATGGCGCTCGAAATGTTTCTCGAGGAGCTTGGCGCGCAAGTCGTCGCCACCGCGGGCAATGTGCAGGACGCGCTGCAAAAGGCGACGAGCGAAGATTTCGATCTCGCCTTTCTCGACATCAACCTCAATGGCCAGAAGGCTCATGTTCTCCCCGGCGTCCTGGAACGCCGGGAGAAGCCCTTCGCCTTCGTGACGGGTTACGGCGAACAGGGCGTGCTTGAGGCGCATGCCGATGCGCCGGTCGTCGCCAAGCCCTTCAGTCGGGACGCCGTTTCGACGGCGTTGGAGAAACTCAAGAGCCGCATGCCGGGCGGTCCATCCGGCTGACTATTCGAATTTCTCGCCCGGATAGACGCCCCAGAGATTTTCTTGCGCCATATAGCCGTCAAAGCCCTTGCCGGCGATGCGGCACCATTTGCCGTCGCAGCTGCGCAAATTGCCGATGACGCCGGGGCCGAGCTTGGCCGCAGGCGTCGAATGATCGGCGGCGACGAGCAGTTGCGGCTCCTTTTTCCACGGCGCAACCAAGGCGGTGCGCCGTCCAGAGAGCAGCGAGTGCAGCACCCAGCCTTCGGCGCCTTCGGAATCGCGGATCTTGCGCCAGGTTTCGAATTCGGCGGTGATCTCGACGGGGAGCGCGGCGCGTTCGTAGATCCATAAAGTCGGATGTTCCTTGCTCGGCCCCTCGCGAACATTGACCCGATCCGATTTGAGGCTGACGTAGCGGGGCAAGGGCAGGCCGCTCACCGGGCCTTTCTGCGGCTCCTGAGCGTCGGCGTGCGCTGCGCAAAAAAACGCGCAGACGAGCGCGGCGAAAAGCGCGCGGCGACGCCTTTGGAAAAGTTCCTGAGCGTTTGAGAAGGCGGCCGAAATTGGCGCAGATTCTGTATGTATTGGCGACATGATGGAGTGATCGCTCGCTTGTCTTTGGCCCGTCATCTGCTAGGAAGTCGAATGCGTCCGCCGAGGAGGCGTATTGGTTTTGTCGCTGACCGTCGTTAAGACCCGGTTGAAGCCGGCGAAACTCGCCGGCGTCTTTTCATCCGCTGCGGCGGCGCAGCGAAGATCATAGCGCAATCGCAGAAACGCTGCTGCAACACAACATGAACGCGGAGGCACGACCAGGGATATGCCGAAAAAGAAGCCGCTCGTTATCGTGTCGCGCCGGCTGCCCGAGGTCATCGAAACCCGCATGTGCGAGTTGTTCGACACGCGCCTCAACGAAAGCGACAAGCCGCTCACGCATGACGAACTCGTCGAGGCCATGCGCACGGCCGACGTGCTGGTGCCGACCATCACCGACCGTATCGATTCCCATCTGATCGCCCAGGCCGGCGAGCAAATGAAGCTGATCGCCAATTTTGGCAATGGCGTCGACAATATCGACGTCGCCTCGGCGCTCGATCGCTCCATCACGGTCACCAACACGCCCGGCGTTCTGACCGAAGACACGGCAGACATGACGATGGCGCTGATCCTTTCGGTGGCGCGCCGTCTCGTCGAAGGCGCGAGCGCCATTCCCGACGGCGCTTGGGCGGGCTGGTCGCCGACCTGGATGCTCGGCCACCGGATCACCGGCAAGAGGCTCGGCATCGTCGGCATGGGCCGGATCGGCCAAGCTTTGGCGCGGCGGGCGAAAAGTTTCGGACTTTCAATTCATTACCATAATCGTCGGCGAGTCTCGGCCGATCTCGAGGAGCAATTGGAGGCGACCTATTGGGAGTCGCTCGATCAGATGCTGGCGCGGGTCGACGTCGTGTCGATCCACTGTCCGCATACGCCGGCGACCTATCATCTTCTCTCCGCCCGCAGACTGGCGCATTTGCGTCCCCACGCCATTCTGATCAATACCGCGCGCGGCGAAATCGTCGACGAGAACGCGTTGGTGCGCATGCTTGAGGCGGATGAGATGGCCGGCGCCGGCCTCGACGTCTTCGAGCATGAACCCGCCGTTTCTCCCAAATTATTGAAGCTCGCCAAGGCCGGGAAGGTCACGCTGCTCCCGCATATGGGCTCGGCGACCATCGAAAGCCGCATCGATATGGGCGAGAAAGTGATCATCAACATCAAAACCTTCATGGACGGCCACCGCCCGCCTGACCGCGTCCTGCCGAGCATGCTATAAGGCGCTGCGCCGCGGGCCCGGGACCGACTGGCGCGGGTCGCCTTATGGGGAGGATGATTGACGCGATGAACAGGATTTTGCTCGCCTTAGCCGCCTCGCTCTGCGCCATCGCGCTCGCCGCCGCGCCAGCCGACGCCAAGAGCGCGAAGAGCGCAAAGTCGCCTCAGGGCGCGGAGCAGAAGCAGCCGGAAGACGAAAACAAGGAGACGGGCGGCATTCCGCGCTATCAGCCGTTCCCGCACAACCAGAACTTCGTGCTCAAGGAGATCAACGGCAAAGCGCCGCCGGTGGAGATGTGGATCTCGATCGACTCAACCGGCCGCGCCAACGGTTTTTCGGGCTGCAAAAACTGGTCCGGCATCTTCATCATCGGCCCCAACCGGCTCGGACCGCGCACCATGCCGGCGGTCAACGAACGCAAATGTGAAGGCCCGCTTGCCAGCTTCGAGCGCGACTTTTGGGCGGTCCTGCTCTCGGGCCCCTATTGGGACACCAAGGGCGACGACCTCATCCTGAAGGGCGCGCAGGGCGGCGTGCTGCATTTCCAGCGCTCGCTCTAAAACCGGCGAGACGAGCCCGACTCTCGCGCGTTGAGCGAGATTTTCCGGATCGGCTCTCAAGATTCGGACCGCGACTCTGGCGTCCCGATCAGGCCTTCGGCCTGTCGGGAATGAGCGGCGATGCGTCGGCGACTATTTCACCGGCGACGCGAGCAGCGGACAGGGCGCCTCGTGCAGCACGCGCGCCGTCGTTGAACCGCGCAGCGCCTCCAGCAGGCCCTTTCGACTACGCGTCGGCATGGCGATCAGGTCGGCCTTGATCTCCTGCGCATAGGCGAGAATGGTTTCGACGACCGGGCCGCGGCGCAACTCGATATGCGGCAGCAGCCCTTCAAAAATCGGCAGATCATCGCCGACATGCAGCATCATGACGTCGGCGGCCGGGTTAAGACAATGCGCGAGTGCGGCGACGTGGCGGAAGGCGTCGAGCGGCGAGACCGTCGCTTCAACCGGCATCAGCACCGTATTGAGCGAGACGGCGCCCGTCTCCCGGTCGACGAAGCCTTTCTGGTCCTCGCGCAGGAACAGCGCCGGCACATGCGTCTCGCGCGCCGTTTCCTCGGCGACCGAGCTGGCGAGCAGACGCTCCAGAGCGCTGCGCGGGCGGGTCATCATCACAAGCAGATCGCATAGGTGCCGCTCGACGTAGGCGGTGACGCCGGCGACCGGCGATTCCGATTCGACCGACGCCTTGACGATTTTGACGCCGAGCTGTTCGACCGCCTCGGCGCGCGTCGCGGTCGACGAGATCATCTTCCAGCGCGCCAGCATTTCGCGCACCTGCGGAAAGCGATCCCAATCGTCCTCGTCGGTCTCGGGCGCTTCGATATGCAGAATGTGCAACATGCTCTTACAGGCCACGGCGATGCGCAGCGCATGTGCGAAGGCGTCCTGGCTTGCGAAGGAGAGATCGGTGGGATGGACGATTGATTTGGGCGTGTCGCCATTCATCTGCGTTTGCTCCTCTATCCCTTCGCAAAACTATACGCGCCCGCGCGCGTGGCAATGATCTGCTTCGCCGCAGGTTAAATTTGTTCCTTAAGCGCCTTTTGGACCTCTTCGACCAGTTCGGCTTCCGGCACGGCGAATTGGGCGGGACGAAGCGCCTTCCATTGCTCGTTGGTGGCGATATTGGCGGCGGCCTTTGCGCCGGCGACGAGATCCTTGATGGTGACCTCGCCGCGCGCTTTTTCGTCGGAGCCCTGGATGATCGCGAGCGGGCTGTTGCGCCGGTCGGCGTATTTCATCTGCGCCTTCATCCCCGAAGCGCCGAGATAGATTTCGGCGGCGATCCCGGCGCCCCGCAGCTGCGCCGCCATCCGCTGATAGTCGGCGAGCCTCTCGCGATCGAGGACCAGCACGACGACCGGGCCGACATGCGGACGCGCCGAGACGATCGGGCTGCCGATCAGCTTCAAGGCCGCGAAGAGCCTCGAGACGCCGATCGAGAAGCCTGTCGCCGGCGTATTTTCCGATCTGAAACGCCCAACGAGACCGTCGTAACGGCCCCCGCCCCCCACGGAGCCGAAGCGCACGGGATTTCCCTTCTCGTCTTTGGTTTCGAAGGTGAGGTCGGCCTCGAAAACAGGCCCTGTGTAATATTCAAGGCCACGCACGACGGAAGGGTCGATGCGGATGCGATCCGGGCCAAAGCCCGCGTCGCGCGCGAGATCCTCGATTTCCAGAAGCTCCTCCGCGCCCTGGGCGCCGACCTCGCTCTTGCCGAGCAGGCCGAAGAGATCGAAAGCCGGCGCGCCGTCCCGATATTGTCCCCCGAGGCTGAAGGACAGGATCGTGTCGATCGCTGGCAGAGGGAGCCCCGCGCCCTTGGTGAAATCCCCGCTCTCGTCCTTGCGACCTTCGCCCAGCAATTGCCGGACGCCGTCGGGGCCCAGCCGGTCGAGCTTGTCGATGGCGCGCAGCACGACGAGGCGGCGGCCCGCGTTCTCCTCGCCGGCAAGGCCGATCGACTGCATCACCCCGTCGAGCACCTTGCGGCTGTTGATCTTGATGACGTAGTCGCCGCGCGCGATCCCCAGCCGCTCCATGGCGTCCGCCGCCATCATGCAGATCTCGGCGTCGGCGGCCGGCGAGGCGGAGCCAACCGTATCGGCGTCGAACTGCATGAACTGCCGAAACCGCCCCGGTCCCGGCTTCTCGTTCCGGTAGACGTGGCCAACGCGATAGGACCGATAGGGCTTCGGCAGCCGGTCGAAATTCTGCGCGACGAAACGCGCCAGCGGCGCGGTTAGGTCGTAGCGCAGCGACAGCCACTGCTCGTCGTCGTCCTGAAAGGAGAAGACGCCCTCATTCGGGCGATCCTGGTCGGGCAGGAACTTGCCGAGCGCGTCCGTGTATTCGATCGCCGGCGTCTCGAGCGCCTCGAAGCCGTAGAGGTCGTAGACCTCGCGGATGACGTCGAGCATCCGGGCCGTGGCGGCGAGTTCGCCGGCCTCGCGGTCAGCGAGCCCGCGCGGCGTGCGCGCTTCAACTTTGGTTCTGATTTCGTCTTTGGACATAAGCCTGATTGGCCGCGGGATTGGTGGCCCGCGCCTCTAGCGAGAGTTCGGCCGCTCTCTGCGACTCGCTCTTAGGTAAAACGTGCCGCCTTCCTAGCATTTTCCCACCGGGAAGGAAGGGCCGCGCCTTCCGGCCAGAATCGCAAATGCGCGGCGCAGCGGCGGCAATCTGAACTGCCGAAGCCGGGGATGGGGATTGGCAGATCGGCGAGCGCGGCGCTGAGGGCGCATTCGTCGCCCTGTTCCTCGACAAAGGCGCCGAGCAGGCGCGCCTCAGCCGTGACCTGGTCGATATGCCAATGGACCCGCTTGTGCGGCCGCATGTGCCGCGCCAATCGCGCCCGCAATCCGCCGGGGCCGTTAGCGGAGCCGCAATAGAGATAATCGCCGGTGGGAAGCAGGCCCTTGCGCTTCCCCGCCTGAACCTCGAGCGGACCCTCGAGGCGCAGCCAGAGCGCATAGGCGCCAAGGGCCGCGGGAGCCTCGAAGGCGGAAGCGCAGAAAATCATCGGCGCATTCAATGAACAATCCCGGGCGGCCACCCTCAGGGTGGCTGCGAAGCTGTGGAGTCACGCAAGCGCGGCGCGCGCGCCTTAGGCGAACATCACCCGCGCCGCGGCCTTTTCGTCGCCCAGGAGCTCGAGCGCCTTCCCGACGATCGCTTTGCTGTCGAGCATCGCCTTGGCGATCATCAGCTCATGCTTGTCGTGATCGATGTAGGCGTCCGGCAACGTCATGCTGCGGAACTTGAACGCGCCGCGCACGCCGTCCAGCATCCCCTCTTCGGAGAGCGCCTGAAAGACCTGGGAGCCGAAACCGCCGATGGATCCTTCTTCGACGACGATCAGCGCCTCGTGGTTGGCGGCGAGCCGGCGCAGCAGGTCGCGGTCGATGGGCTTGGCGAAGCGGGCGTCCGCGACGGTGGTCGACACGCCGTAATTTTCCAGCTCCGCCGCCGCCTTCAGCGAGTCGGCGAGCCGCGTGCCGAGCGAGAGGATCGCGACCTTCGAACCCTCGCGCAAGATACGGCCCTTGCCGATCTCGAGAATTTCGCCGCGTTCCGGCAGTTCGACGCCGAGCCCCTCGCCGCGCGGATAGCGGAAGGCGCTCGGGCCGTCATCATAGGCCGACGCCGTCGCCACCATATGCATCAACTCGCCCTCGTCAGAGGGCGCCATGATGACGAACCCCGGCAGGCAGCCGAGATAGGCGAGATCGAAAGCGCCGGCGTGCGTCGGACCGTCGGCGCCAACGAGACCGGCGCGGTCGATGGCGAAGCGCACCGGCAGGTTCTGGATCGCCACGTCGTGAACGACCTGATCGTAGCCGCGCTGCAGGAAAGTCGAATACAGCGCGCAGAAGGGCTTATAGCCCTCGCAGGCGAGGCCGGCCGCGAAGGTGACGGCGTGCTGCTCGGCGATGGCGACGTCGAAGGTGCGATGCGGGAAGGCCTTGCCGAAAATGTCGAGGCCGGTGCCCGATGGCATCGCCGCCGTAATGGCGACGATCTTGTCGTCATGTTCGGCTTCGGCGACCAGCGCCTTGGCGAAAACATTTGTATAGGTCGGCGCATTGGCCTTGGGCTTGATCTGGATGCCGGTCGCGACGTCGAATTTATTGACGGCGTGGCATTTGTCGGCCGATTCCTCCGCCGGCCCAAATCCCTTGCCCTTCTGCGTGACGACGTGAACCAGGACGGGCCCGTCGTCCTTGTCGCGGACGTTCTTGAGCACGGGCAGCAAATGGTCGAGATTGTGCCCGTCGATCGGCCCGACATAATAGAAGCCGAGCTCCTCGAACATCGTGCCGCCGGTGATAAAGCTGCGCGAGAACTCCTCGGCCTTGCGGGCTTTGTCGTAGATGAAGCGCGGCAAATGGCTGGCGAGCTGTTTGGCGGCCTCGCGGATCGAGCGGTAGGCGCCGCCCGAAACCAGGCGGGCGAGATAGGCGGACATGGCGCCCGTGGGCGGGGCGATCGACATGTCATTGTCGTTCAGAATGACGATGAGGCGAGAGTGCAGCGCCCCGGCGTTGTTCAGCGCCTCATAGGCCATGCCGGCCGACATGGAGCTGTCGCCGATCACCGCCACGACGTGATTGTCGCCGTCGGCGAGATCGCGCGCGACGGCCATGCCGAGGCCGGCTGAAATGGAGGTCGACGAATGGCCGGCGCCGAAGGCGTCATATTCGCTTTCGGCGCGCTTGGTGAAGCCGGACAGGCCCCCGCCCATGCGCAACGTGCGGATGCGGTCGCGCCGGCCGGTGAGGATCTTGTGCGGATAGGTCTGGTGGCCGACGTCCCAAATCACCTTGTCCCGCGGCGTGTCGAAAACATAGTGCAGGGCGACCGTCAGCTCGACGACGCCAAGGCCCGCGCCAAGATGGCCGCCGGTCACGGACACGGCGTCGATCGTCTCGCGCCGCAAATTCTCCGCGACCTGCTTGAGCTCGTGGGGACGTAGCTTGCGCAGATCTTCGGGGGAGGCGATGCGATCGAGAAGGGGGGTTTTGGATGTCGTCAAGGTCTCTACTCTGCTCGTCAACAACAAGCGCCAGAAATCCGAGCATTACCCGTTAATAAGAAGCCCGGCAAACGCGCCGCCGCATCCACGTCGATTCAGTCCGTGAGTGTTGCCCAGATGCAACGCCGGACGCCGCGGGATCCGGCAGACCTAGTAAGGGGAGAAGCTCTCCAGGCCGAAGCCGAAGGAGGGCTCTTCATAAATCGGGCGCGGTCGCCGCGTCATGGGTGGGCGCTCGGCCTCCTGGCGCTCCGCTTCCTGGCGACCGGCCGCGCGGCGGGCGCCGCCGGTGATTTCGATTGTCGCCCCATGCTTTTCCACCCAATCGAAGAGTTGCCGCGCGTTCGGAACCGCGAGCCGCACGCAGCCGTGGGAGAGCGGACGGCCTAAACCGCGCTCATAGCTCCCGTGAATGGCGAGGCCGCGGGGGGAAAAGAAGATCGCGTAGGGCATCGGCGCCTGATCATATTCGTCGGAATGATGATCGGCCTCCATGCGCATGACGCTGTAATTTCCCGTGGGTGTTTCGTAACCCCGGCGGCCGCTGGAGATTTTCCAGGTGACCGTCTCGCCCTGCGGCGTGACCGCCTCGAGCCTTTGCGCCGCAAGGTCGATGCGGACGCGCACCGCGGCGCCTGCAGGGACCGCCGTGAATAAAACAGCCGCGGCAAGAGCTGCGAATAAACGCGGAACGCTGACCATGCTTGACCTAAACACGCAGACGCCAAATCGTAAAGGCGCGCCGATGGAAAGCCCGGCTTTTGGGGCTTTTCGGTTAATTTGGCTCCTTCGAGCGCCGCGTCCAGCGCAGCTGAGTTGTGGGCGCGTCGACGGCAATCATTAACTCCGCGCCCCGTTCGAT
>NZ_JAMRYX010000040.1 GCF_024448135.1 Methylocystis suflitae | reverse complement strand
AGACGTTGGCGTAAGCGCACGTGCAGGAGCGCTCTTCGGGTTGAAGGGATCGGAGGTAAGTCGACGCGGAGGCAGCCTGGCTCCTTTGACGTTGACGATCGGCTGCAGCAATCATTTTATATACGGGATGCTGTGAAGCGACGAATGAATGACCGCTACGCAAAGTTTTGTGCAGTATATGCTGCACAGCAGATCGTTGTCGAAACCTATTCCTTAGGTCAGGCATACGTGTTGATGCTTTCCATGGCTCGGAAGTTAAGTTAGTTAACTTGTTCCGGAAAATTCGTGCGTTTTTTTGGACATCGCCGCTGAGAAGCTTTCAGAGCGTTTTTCCTCAGGAT